>NZ_RKIF01000008.1:0-258065 GCF_003752545.1 Curtobacterium sp. PhB172 | reverse complement strand
GTGCGTGGGCTGGTGCGGGGTTGGTCGCTGGGTGCGCGCTTGTGGCGCGGCACGGAGCGTGCAAGCTCGCACGGGGTGATGAGGTGCGCACGGTGCGGTCGGGAGGCGCGGGGCGGGCTGGCGCCGTGCCTCCCGTCCGGCGCTGGGTCGCGGTCACCGCATGGTGCGGTCTGCGTGGGCTGGTGCGGGGTTGGTCGCTGGGTGCGCGCTTGTGGCGCGGCACGGAGCGTGCAAGCTCGCACGGGGTGATGAGGTGCGCACGGTGCGGTCGGGAGGCGCGGGGCGGGCTGGCGCCGTGCCTCCCGTCCGGCGCTGGGTCGCGGTCACCGCATGGTGCGGCCTGCGTGGGCTGGTGCGGGGTTGGTCGCTGGGTGCGCGCTTGTAGCGCGGCACGGAGCGTGCAAGCTCGCACGGGGTGACGAGGTGCGCACGGTGCGGTCGGGGCGCGCCTCAGGACAGGGCGTCGAGGGCAGCGGGGATCGGCGTGTTCCCGCTCGTGACCTCGAACTGGACCCCGACCGCCGAGTCGTCGAGCAGCGCGTGCAGCACGACCGTGGCGACGTCGGCACGGGGGATCGAGCCGCGCGGCACGGTGCGCCCGACGTCGACCGTTCCTTGCGGCGGCGTGTCGAGCAGGGCTCCCGGACGCACGATCGTCCACCGCAGCCGTCGGGCGCGCAGGTTCGCGTCGGCCTCGGCCTTCGCCCGGAGGTAGACCTGGAACACGGCGGCGTCGTCCTTCGCGGGGACCACCGCGGCCTCGGCGTCGTAGGTGTCCGCCGCCATCGCCGACACCATCACGTAGCGGTCGATGCCGGCGCGCTCCGCGGCGTCCGCGAGCAGGATCGCGCCGTCCCGGTCGACGGTGAGCTTGCGCGCCGCACCGCTGTTCGGCCCGGCGCCGGCGGCGAACACCACGGCGTCGATCCCACGGAGGCGCAGTGCCAGGTCGTCGTCGCCGAGCTGTTCGAGGTCCGCGACGATCGCCGTGGCACCCTGCTGCTCCACGTCGGCGACGTGCGCGGGGTTGCGGACGATCGCGACGGCGTCGTGTCCGGCGTCGGCGATCTGGCGGGCGAGGAGCAGTGCGATCTGGCCGTGTCCTCCGGCGATGGCGATCTTCATGTGTCAATCCTGCCCGGTCGTATCCGGTAGAGTTGTCGGCGGCTCCTCACGTGACGCCATCCAGGTGAACTCCCCCAGGGCGGAAACGCAGCAAGGGTAGCCGGGCTCTGGCGGGTGCGTGAGGAGTCTTTTCTGTCTCCGCAGGGGTAGCCGGGGCTGTGTCCGTCTCCGGCGCGGGTGCGTGTGGAGTCTTTTCTGTCTCCGCAGGGGTAGCCGGGGCTGTGTCCGTCTCCGGCGCGGGTGCGTGAGGAGTCTTTTCTGTCTCCGCAGGGGTAGCCGGGGCTGTGTCCGTCTCCGGCGCGGGTGCGTGAGGAGTCTTTTCTGTCTCCACATGTCTGTTTCGTAACGGGTTGCGGACAGCAACCTGATCGTGTGTAAAGATCTGCCTCAGGAATCCCCAACCAGGATTCCTGACTCCGCCGCCTCACCAGCGGGGGAGATCCGAGGATCAGGTGGCGGGTGCGCCCGCCAGGATGAGAGACACGCATGCGCAGGCACGCGTCGCAGCGCGGTACCCGGGTACCGACCGCAGCGAACAACTGGACACGACGGATCATCGATGCTGGCGACCGAGCTCGACGACGAGCATCGGACGATCGGCTTCTCCTCCTGCGCGGCAGTGTCATCGCCACGGTGACGGCGCTCGTCGCCGCCACCGTGGCGATCCAACCGGCGGCGGCGGCACAGACCGACGTCGCCGAGGGCGAGGGCGTCCTGCTCAGCGGCTCCGGGATCGTCAACGTCGACGACATCGCCCAGCTCGGTGGCGCGTACTCCGCACGCGGGGTGACCACGGGCGGCGGCACGACGAACCAGCCGCTGAACCTCACCGCCCTGAACGCGGTGGGCGTGGACCTGGGCAACGACATCGACCTGCTCGGCACCAACGGCATCCTCACGCTCGGGGTGGACGGGCAGTACGCCACCACCTCGGCATCGGGGGCCACGGCATCGTCCGGCCTGCTGACCAACGACGGCGGCATCGGGGTCGGCACGGGACTCGGCACCGGAGCCAGCACCCTGAACCTGAACCCGTTGTTCTCGCGGGCGGGCGCGGACACCACGGTGCTGTCGAACGCGCAGCTGCAGATCGGTGCCCTGGCGTCCCGCATCCAGTCCACGCGCGGCACCACGGTCGGCACCACGACCGACTACCGCATCGCCGGCGCGAACCTGAACCTGACCAGCCCCGCGGTTGCAGGCCTGACGACGTCGCTGCGGACCGACCTGCGCACGCTCTCGAACTCCGTGAACACCACGGTCGGGGCGAACGGTGCCCTGTCCGGCACGACGACGGCGCTGACCGCCGAGCTCCAGCGGCTGCTCCGGTCCACGGCGCTCGGACTCGTCAACCTCAACGGCACGAACGTGACCGCCTCGGTGAACCTCAACCTCGACGGCACGCTCGAGCAGGTACTCGCACAGCCGCTGACGGACGGCGCGGTGACGATCACGCCGGCGACCGGCGCGATCACCGTCGACCTCGACAAGCTGACGACACTGAACAACCAGCCGGCGAACACCCCGGTGCTGACCGAAGCGGCCGTCAGCTCGATCAACCAGAGCATCACGACGATCCTCGGCACCCAGCTGCCGACGGCGCTGCAGACCGCCGTCGTGAACACGATCAACTCGACCGCGGTGGCCGTGAACGTCACCGCCAACGTCAACGCGGCCGGCGTCCCGCTCACCGCCCTGGCGCTCCGGGCGGACACCACGCTCGGCGCCCTGGCCGGCACCGCCCCGGCGAACGCCACCGTCACCGCGACCGGCGGCCCGCTCGGGCTGACCGTCCTCGGGAACCTGCTCGCCCCCGCCGTGAACTCCATCGTGGTCCCGGCACTGCAGACCATCGTGCGGCCGCTCGTCACCGGCACGGCCCTGACGACCCTCGGCACCACGCTCACCGCGACGACCACCGCGGTGTCCACGCTGCTGCGCCCCGTCGTGCTGCTGCTCCGCCAGGTGGTCGACCTGACCGTGAACGCACAGGACACCACCACCGGCTTCCGCGACGCGCGCGGGTACGACCCGGGGTCGCGCAGCGTGCACGCCCTCCGGCTCTCGGTGCTGCCGGGCGCGAACGTCGCCACCGTCGACCTCGCCACCTCGACCGTCCGCGCGACGGCCATCGCTCCGCCGACCATCACGGCCCCGACGGCGAACCAGCAGTTCAGCGTCCCCTCGGCTTCGTCCACCCGGAGCCTCACCGTCAGCGGTGCCGGTGAGCCGGGCGCGACCATCGCCGTGAGCCTCGGCGGCGGACGCACCGGCACGGCCACCGTGGCGGCGAACGGCACGTGGACGACCTCGATCCCGAACGTCCCGGTCGGCGACCACACGGCCACGGCGAACCAGACGGTCAACGGGACGGCGGCGGGCTCCGCGACCCGGACCTTCTCGGTCGTCGCACAGCAGGCACTGACCATCACGACCCCGACGGCCGGTCAGACCTTCACGACCACCGGGACGACCACGCCGGTCACCCTGACGGGCACGGCGACCGCCAACGCGCGGATCGACGTCGACCTCGGCGGCGGCCGCACGGCGACCACCACGGCCAACGGCAGCGGCGCGTGGAACGTCACCGTGCCCGGCGTCCCCGTGGGCGACCAGACCGCGAGCGTGACCCAGACGGTCGGCGACACGACCTCGAACCCCGTCACCCGGGCGTTCCGCGTCGTGGCCGCCGCGGGCCTGACGATCGACACCCCGACGGCGGACCAGGACTTCCCGCTCGCGGGCGACACCCGGTCCATCCCGTTCTCGGGCAGCGCGCAGCCAGGCGCCCGCGTGGACGTGGACCTCGGCGACGGCCTGACCGCGACCACGACGGCGAACGCCGGCGGCACGTGGTCGACGAGCGTCACCGGTGTTCCTGCGGGTGACCGCACGGCGCAGGTGACCCAGACGGTCGGTGGCACCACGAGCGCCCCGGTCGAGCGCGACTTCACGGTGACGGCGGCTCCGGGGTTGACCATCGACGAACCGGTCGACGGCAGCACGATCACCGTCGCGGACGCCACGTCGACGACCCCGGTCACGGTCTCCGGCTCCGCCGCCCCGAACGCGCGGGTCGCGGTCGGCATCGGCGGCTCGTTCACCACGACGGTCGACGCGGACGACGACGGCGACTGGACGGCGACGTTCGTGGGCGTCCCGACCGGCGACCGTACGGTCACGGCTCGGCAGACCGTCGACGGCACGACCTCGGCACCGGCGACCTCGACCTTCACCATCGCGGCCGGTGACCCCATCGCGATCACCTCGCCCGACGACGGTGACGTGGTCACGGTCCTCGACGCGGACACCACGGCCGACCTCGAGCTGACCGGCACGGCCGAGGGCGGAGCCGAGGTCCGGGTCTCGCTCGGTTCCGGGCGCACCGCGACGACCACGGCCGAGGACGACGGCTCGTGGACCGTCACCGTCCAGGACGTCCCGGTCGGTCGGTACACGATCGCGGCGACGCAGACGGTGAACGGCACGACCTCGCCCGCCGTCCGTCAGGTCGTCACCGTGCAGGCGGGCGCTCCGCTCGCCGTGACCGCCCCGGTGCAGGACGCGACCGTCACGGTCGCGACCGACGACTCGGAGGTGGACGTCACGGTGCGGGGGACCGCCCAGCCGAACGCAGACATCGAGGTCGTCCTGGACGACGGCGACGCGGTCGCCACGACCGCGAACGCGCAGGGCGCCTGGTCGGTGACCCTGTCGGACGTCGGCACGGGCGACCACACCGCCTCGGTCACGCAGACCGTCGGCGGAGCGACCTCGGCTCCGATCGGCCGCGACTTCACGGTCGAGGCCGGCGACGCCCTGGTCATCGAGGCACCGGGCGACGCGCAGGAGATCCCGGCGGGGACCGGCGGGCAGGCGAACGTCGTCGTCCGGGGGACCGCCGAGCCGGGTGCGACCGTCGCCGTGACGATCGACGACGCGGACGCTGTCGAGGTGGTCGCGGACACGGCCGGCAACTGGGCGGCACCGAGCACCCAGCTCGGCATCGGCGACCACACCGTCACCGCGGTCCAGACCGTGAACGGCACCGATGGTCCCATCGTCACGCGGGACTTCACCGTCGTGCCGGGCAACGCGATCGTGATCGACACCCCGGCGAGCGGCACCCGCTTCGTCGTGGTCGACGACGACGCCACCGCGACGGTCCGGATCACGGGCTCGGCCGAACCGCTGGCCGCCGTCTCCGTCTCGGTCGGACCGGGCACGCAGTTCGCCACGACCGCGGACGCCGACGGCGCGTGGGCCGTCGACGCCACAGGCCTCGCCCCCACGGGCGTGTACACGGTGACGGCGAGCCAGGAGATCGAGGACGTCGTCACGAGCGCCATCCCGACGACCTTCCAGGTCGTCACGGCGAACGCACTGACCATCACGGCTCCGAGCACCGACCCGATCACCGTGGCCGGCCCGGACGTCGAGCGCGACGTCACCGTCTCCGGCACCGGTCAGCCCGGAGCCCGGGTCACCGCGTCGACCGCCGGCGCGGACGACCAGCTGGACACGATCGCGGCCGACGGGACCTGGTCGGTGACGTTCCCGGACCTCGGCGTCGGACCGCACCCCGTGTCGGTGACGCAGACGCTCCCGGGCACCGTGTCCGACCCGCGCACCTCGGCACCAGCCCAGCGCACGATCACGATCGAGGCCGCCGACGCGGTGTCGGTCACGTCGCCCGACGCCGACGACGTCCTGCTCGTGCCGGACGCGGACGCGACGCGTGACGTCGTCGTCTCGGGGACGGCGGAGCCGGACGCGCCGGTCACGGTACGGCTCGGCGGCAGCACGCAGACCACCACCGCGAACGGCGATGGTGACTGGACAGTCACGTTCGGTGGGGTCGGTGTCGGTACCCCGACGCTCACCGCGACCCAGACCGTGGGCGGGACCACTGCCTCCAGTCCGACCCAGACCGTCACGGTGCGGGCGGGGACGGCCCTGACCATCGCGACCCCCGAGGACGGCGACGTCCTGACGGTCGCGGACGCGGCGGGCACCGCCGACGTCGCGGCGAGCGGCCTCGCGCAGGCCGACGCCGAGGTCACGGTGCGGCTCTCCACCGGCGAGACCCAGACGGTCAGGGCCGACGACGACGGCGCCTGGCAGACGACGTTCGCGGACGTGCCCGTGGGCGACCACCGCGTCACCGCGACCCAGGTCGTCGGCGGCCAGACGTCGTCGCCGGTCACGGCGGCGGTGTCGGTCCGTGCCGGTTCCCCGCTCGTCGTCTCGACACCCGCCGGTGCCACCACCGTCACGGTCGCCGACGGCGACGCCACCACCGACGTCGACTTCGCCGGCACCGGCCAGCCCGGCGCGACCGTCACGGTCGACCTGGGCGACGGCGGCAGCGCGACGGCACGGGTCGACCAGCAGGGACGGTGGTCGACCACGGTCGACGACGTGCCGACCGGGTCGTTCACGGCCTCGGTCACGCAATCGGTCAACGGCACCACGAGCGCCGCGGTCGAACGACCGGTGTCGGTCGTGGCCGCCGCCGCGCTCACGATCCGGCAGCCGGGCGACGACCCGATCACGGTCGCCGACGACGACGCCACGACGACCGTGACGGTCGCCGGCGACGCCGAGCCGGGCTCCACCGTGACGGTCACGGTCGACGACCGCGACCCGGTCGAGGTCACCGCGGGCGACGACGGCTCGTGGACGGTCGACGTCCCCGACCTCGGAGTCGGCGAGCACACCGTCGAGGTGACCCAGACCGTCGACGGCTCCACCTCGACCACACCGGTCTCGAGCACCTTCGAGATCGTGCCGGGCGCCCCCGTCGTGATCGACGAACCGACCGTCGGCCAGGAGTATACGGTCGCCGGTGAGGACGCGACCACCGCGGTCGACGTCAGCGGCACCGCGCAGCCCGGAGCGACCGTCGTGGTCGACCTCGGCGGCGGCCGCAGCGAGTCGACCACCGCGGACGACGACGGCGCCTGGAGCGTCACCGTCCCCGGGGTGCCGGCCGGCAACCGGACCGTGAGCGTCACCCAGCGCGTGGGCGACACGGAGTCGGCTCCGGTGACGGTCCGCATCCGCGTCCTCGTCGCCGCCCCGATCACGATCGCCACGCCGGCGGACGGTTCGACGGTGCGGGTTGCGCAGCGGGACTCGGTCGTCACCCTGACCGCAGGCGGCGCGGCCGAGCCCGGTGCACGGGTCCGCGTCACGATCGACGGGGGCGACCCCGCGACCGTGACCGCGACCGACGCGGGCACCTGGACCCTCGCGCTGCCCGGCCTGGACGTCGGGGAGCACACGATCCGCGCGACCCAGACGGTCGACGGCTCCACGTCCGAGCAGGTCCGGAGCACCTTCACGGTGGCCCCCGGTGCCGCCCTGACGGTGACCGCCCCGGCCGACGACGCGACCTTCACCGTGCCGGACTCCGACCCGTCCGCGACCGTCCCGGTCAGCGGCCAGGGCCAGCCCGGCGCCGACGTCCGGATCGTTCTGGACGACGACGACCCGGTGACGGTGCGGGTCGGGTCCGACGGCCGCTGGTCGACGAGCCTGACCGGCGTGCCGGCCGGTGACCACACCGTGTCGGTCACCCAGGTCGTGAACGGGACCACGTCGTCCCCGGTCGAGCGCGACGTCACCGTCGTGGTCGCCGAGGCGGACGCGATCGTCGTCACGGCCCCGGCCGACGGCACCTCGTACCGCGTGCTCGGTGGACGGACGGACGTCCGCGTGGTCGGCACCTCGGCGCCGAACGCCGCGGTCTCGGTGCGCATCGACGACGGCACCGCGGTCACGACGACCGCGGACGACGACGGCGACTGGGCGGTCACCGTCCCGGGCGTCGGCACCGGTCCGCACACGATCGCCGCCAGCCAGACGGTCGACGGCGCCACGACGGACGCACCGGAGGTTGGCTTCCGGGTGACCGCGGCGACCCCGGTCACCGTGACGAGCCCGACCGACGGACAGGTGGTCCCGACGACCGGCACGACCGCGCCGATCCCGGTGAGCGGCACGGCCGAGCCCGGGGCGACGATCACGGTCGACATCGACGGACGGACCGCGACGACGACCGCCGGCGACGACGGGTCGTGGACGGTCACGGTCGGTGGTGTCCCGGCAGGCGAGCACACGGTGTCGGTGACGCAGACGGTCGGCGGTCGGACCTCCGACCCGGTGACCAGCGCCGTCACCGTCGTGGTCGCCCAGCCGACCGACATCACGATCACCAGCCCGACCCCGGGTCAGCTGATCCCCGCGAACGGTCCCGGCGACACCGGTTCCTTCACGGTGACCGGGCACGCGACCCCCGGGGCGGCGGTGACGGTCACCCTGTCGAACGGCCAGGTGCGCACCACGACCGCCGACGCGGACGGTGATTGGAGCGTCACGTTCGACCGTGTGCCCGAGGGCGCGTGGACGATCCGTGCGACCCAGTCCGTGAACGGCACGACGACCGCCGCACCCGAGGTGCCGATCGTCGTCGACGCCGTGGACCCGCTCGCGGTCACGTCGCCCACCCCGGGCGCGCACCAGACGGCCTCGGCCGCCGGGTACGTCGACTGGCTGGTCACCGGTACCGCCGAGCCGGGAGCGACCGTCACGGTCGTCGCCGACGACGGGACACCGGTCACCACGACGGCGGACGAGACCGGCGCCTGGTCGGTGACGGTCCGGCTCGCGGTCGGTGCGCACACCCTCCGGATCACCCAGACGGTGGCGGGTGCGACCTCGGCCGTCCAGACGATCAGCGTGGTGGTGGACGCCGCCACGGTGACGCCGGGTGAGCCCGGGACCCCGGGTGACCCCGGAACGCCCGGAACCCCGGGGACGCCCGGCCTGCCGGGCACGCCCGGGACCCCGGGGACGCCCGGCCTGCCGGGCACGCCCGGGACCCCGGGAACGCCCGGTGCGCCCGGCAACCCGGGGAACGGCACGGGTGCCGGCGCCGGCCCCGGCGGACTCGCCTGGACCGGCGCGGAGGTCGCCCCGATCGCCGGGACGGCAGCCGGACTCGTGGTCCTCGGGTTCCTGCTGCTGGGGCTCTCCCGCCTGGCCAGGGGCGCCCGCCGCCGCAGCCGCGGCTGAGCCCGAGCAGCGTCACGCACCGCGCCTCCTGTCCGACCCCGAGTCGGCCGGGAGGCGCGGTGCCGTCCGTGCGCTCGGCCCACTCTGGGCAGGCGGTCCGGTCCAGTGCCCGTGGACCTGTGGAGGGGCACGCGGGTGTCGGTCGTCCCGGCTACCCTGGTCGCGTGGTCACCGCCCTGTATCGCCGTTACCGGCCCGAGAACTTCGCCGAGCTGATCGGGCAGTCGCAGGTCACCGACCCGCTCCGCACGGCGCTCCGCACCAACCGCGTCAACCACGCCTACCTGTTCAGCGGCCCGCGCGGCTGCGGCAAGACGACCTCGGCCCGCATCCTGGCGCGGTGCCTCAACTGCGCCGAGGGGCCGACCGACACCCCGTGCGGCGTCTGCCCGAGCTGTGTCGAGCTCGCCCGCGACGGCAGCGGTTCGCTCGACGTCATCGAGATCGACGCCGCGAGCCACAACGGTGTCGACGACGCGCGCGACCTCCGTGACCGCGCCGTGTTCGCCCCCGCGCGCGACCGCTATAAGATCTTCATCCTCGACGAAGCGCACATGGTCACCCCGCAGGGGTTCAACGCGCTGCTCAAGCTGGTCGAAGAGCCCCCGGAGCACGTCAAGTTCATCTTCGCGACGACCGAGCCGGAAAAGGTCATCGGCACCATCCGGTCGCGTACCCACCACTACCCGTTCCGGCTCGTGCCGCCCGCGGTCATGCTCGAGTACATCGAGCAGCTCTGCACGCAGGAGTCGGTGACGGTCGCACCCGGCGTCCTGCCCCTGGTCGTGCGCGCTGGCGGCGGTTCCGTCCGCGACACCCTGTCCCTGCTCGACCAGCTCATCGCCGGCAGCGAAGACGGCGCGATCGCCTACGAGCGTGCGGTCGCCCTGCTCGGCTACACCGACGCTGCGCTGCTCGACGACGTCGTGGACGCCCTCGCCGTGGCCGATCCAGCCTCCGCCTTCGCAGCGATCGACCGGGTCGTGCAGACCGGTCAGGACCCGCGTCGGTTCGTCGAGGACTTGCTCGAGCGACTGCGCGACCTGATCGTCGTCGCGGCGACGAACGAGAGCGCCGCGGCGGTCCTGCGCGGTGTCTCGCCGGACGAGCTCGACACCATGACCCGGCAGGCCGGTGTCTTCGGTGCCACCGGGCTGTCCCGCGGCGCGGACATCGCGAACAAGGCGCTGACCGACATGACCGGAGCGACCTCGCCCCGGCTGCACCTCGAGCTCATGACGGCCCGCATGCTCGTGCCCGAGGCCGACGACACCCAGCGCGGTGCCCTCGCCCGGGTCGAGCGGCTCGAGCGCCGCGTCGGCGTCGGGGACGCCGGCGGCCACCAGGCACCGTCCGGCGCGGTCGCAGCGCAGGGGTCGGCACAGCCGGCCGCCACCAGCACGGCGCCCGCACCGGCCCCGTCGTCGACTGCGGCACCGCGTCGGCAGGTCCCCGCCACGCAGCAGGACCCCGCCGCGCAGCAGGCCCCGGCCGTCCAGCAGGCCGCGGCGGCGCAGCAGGAGCCCGCCGCGGCGTCGGCGAACGCGGCTCCTGCGGCGCAGTCCGACGCCGGCAGTGCGGCGCGTGATGCCGCAGCCTCCTGGGCCGCAGCCGTCCCGAGCGCTCCCGAGCCCGCTGCTCCGACCTCCCCGGCCACGGAACCCGTCAGTGCTTCGTCCACGGGCCAGGGCACGACGATCGGTGACGAGCCGGCGGTCCGGACCGTCGGCGCCGTGGGCTTCCAGCAGATGCGCGACGCCTGGCCGCAGATCGTCGAGCACGTGCAGCACGCCAAGCGGTCGGCGTGGTCGGTGGTCGTCACCGCTCAGGTGACCGCGCTGCGCGACGACGTGCTGACCCTGACCTTCCCGAGCCAGCAGGACGTCGCCTCGTTCAAGGAGATGTCCGACCCCTCGGCCAGCGTCAGCGAACTGCTCCGCGCCGCGATCATGGACGTCATCGGGCTCCGCGTGAAGTTCGTCGCTCGCGGTCCCGGGGGCCCTGGTCAACAGCGCACCCCGGCCCCCACGCAGCAGCCGTCCGCGCCGGCCGGCCGTCCGGCGCCGGCGAGCCAGCCCGCCGCGCAGCCACAGGCGCAGCCGCAGCCGCAGCCGCAGCCGCAGCCGCAGGCATCGTCGGCGCCGCGGTCCGCCGCGCCCGCTCCGACGTCGCCCCCGGCCTCCGAGGCTGCTGCAGCCACCGGGGACGGTCCGGCCGCCGCTGCCGAGGCCGCTGCCTCCGCAGCGCCCGACACGACGGCGGCACCCGAAGCCGCGGCGTCCACGCCCGAGTCCGGTCCCGCCGCCACCGAGCCGGAGCCCCGTCCGGCGCAGGCACCCGCTCCGGCGCAGGCACCCGCTCCGGCGCAGGCATCCACTCCCGAGCAGGCGCCGGCTGCCGAGCAGGCGCCGGCACCCGCTCCTGCACAAGCGCCCGCACCGTCCGGCGCACCCGTCACCGACTGGGCGGTCGCGACGATCCCCGCGAGCGACCCCACCGCCGACGCCGTGCCCGAGTCCGTCGAACCCGGCTGGGCGGCACCCTTCGGCACCGCTCCGGCTGCCGCGCCCGTCGCCCCGGCGGAGTCCGTCGACCCGCAGCAGCCCCGGTCCGAGGCGCCTGCGCAACCCGCCGGTGCCACCGCACCGCAGGGGGTGCAGCCGGCCGACGGCGGTCCGCAGGCGGCGTCGTCGACGGTCGCCGCGCCTCCCGGAGGACCCGTCGTACCGGGCGTGCCCGTCGACGACTACCCGCTGGACGACGAACCGTACGACGACGGCGGGCCGTTCCCGGACCCCGGTCACGGCCGATCCGCCGCAGCGCCCGCGCAGGCGCCGGCCGCCCTGCGCGCGCAGACCGCCCCGCCGGCCGCACCGCGGACCGCACCACCGGCACGTCGTGCGCCGGTCGCCGGTCGCTACGGTGAGGCCGTGGTGCGTGAGATCCTCAATGCCCAGTTCATCGAGGAGACCGCTCTCCACCAGGACGGTGCCTGATGTACGACGGGATCGTCCAGGACCTCATCGACGAGTTCGGTCGCCTGCCGGGCATCGGCCCGAAGTCGGCGCAGCGCATCGCGTTCCACATCCTGCAGACCGAGTCGTTCGACCCGTCGCGGTTGTCCGAGCTGCTGGCGGACGTCAAGGAGCGCGTGCGCTTCTGCGAGATCTGCGGCAACGTCACCGAGAACGTCCAGTGCAGCATCTGCCGCGACCCGCGCCGGTCGCCGGCCACGATCTGCGTGGTGGAAGAGGCGAAGGACGTCGCAGCGATCGAGCGCACCCGTGAGTTCCGCGGGCTCTACCACGTGCTCGGTGGCGCGATCAGCCCGATCGACGGCATCGGCCCGGACGACCTGCGGATCCAGCAGCTCATGACGCGCCTGGCCGACGGCACGGTCGAAGAGGTCATCATCGCGACCGACCCCAACCTCGAGGGCGAGGCGACGGCGACCTACCTGAGCCGGCTGCTCGTCCCGATGGGCATCCGGACGACCCGGCTGGCCTCGGGCCTGCCGGTCGGCGGCGACCTCGAGTACGCCGACGAGGTCACGCTCGGCCGTGCGTTCGAGGGCCGTCGCGTCGTCGGCGGCTGAGCCCCACGCAGGATCGTTGCGTGTGGGGCGGCTCGCACGCAACATCCTCGAAACACCGACTACCATTGTGAGACCGCGTGACCTCGCGGTGTCGCCGTCTCCGGGAGTACCAGCCAGTGGCCTTGATCGTGCAGAAGTTCGGTGGATCCTCCGTCGCGGACGCCGAGAGCATCAAGCGCGTGGCGAAGCGGATCGTCGAGACGAAGAAGGCCGGCAACGACGTCGTCGTGGCGGTCTCGGCGATGGGTGACACCACCGACGAACTCGTCGATCTGGCCCACTCGGTCACCCCGATCCCCGCCGGCCGTGAGCTCGACATGCTCCTGACCGCGGGGGAGCGCATCTCGATGGCGCTGCTCGCGATGGCGATCAAGAGCCTCGGGGTCGAAGCCTCGTCGTACACCGGCAGCCAGGCGGGCATGCTCACCGACGCGCAGCACGGCAAGGCGCGCATCGTCGACGTCACCCCGAAGCGCGTGCGCGAGGCGCTCGACTCCGGCCACGTCGCCATCGTCGCGGGGTTCCAGGGGTTCAACCGCACGACGGGCGAGATCACCACGCTCGGCCGGGGCGGCTCGGACACGACCGCCGTCGCCCTCGCTGCCGCGCTCGACGCCGACGTCTGCGAGATCTACACCGACGTCGACGGCATCTTCACCGCCGACCCTCGTGTCGTACCGAAGGCCCGCAAGGTCGACCGCATCACGAGCGAGGAGATGCTCGAGCTCGCGGCGTCCGGCGCCAAGGTCCTCTACATCCGCGCCGTCGAGTACGCCCGCCGGCACGGCGTCACCCTGCACGTCCGGTCCTCGTTCAACAACACCGAGGGCACCATCGTCTACAACCCTGCCGAGGGGGAAACCGTGGAAGAACCGATCATCACCGGGATCGCCGGAGACCTCTCCGAGGGGAAGATCACCGTCGTGGGCGTCCCGGACCAGCCGGGCAAGGCCGCCGAGATCTTCACCAACGTCGCACGCGCCGGGGCGAACATCGACATGATCGTCCAGAACGTGTCGGCGGCGTCGACCGGGCGGACGGACATCTCGTTCACCCTGCCGAAGGACCAGGGCCAGACCGTGCTCACGGCGCTCGAGGTCGCGAAGTCCGACATCGGCTACGAGAGCATCCAGTACGACGACCAGATCGGCAAGCTCGCCCTGGTCGGTGCCGGCATGCGTACGAACGCCGGCGTCTCGGCGAAGCTCTTCCGCGCGCTGCACGACGCGTCGATCAACATCGAGATGATCTCCACCTCGGAGATCCGCATCTCGGTCGTCACCCGCGCCGACACCCTCAACGAGGCGATGCGGGTCGTGCACAACGCGTTCGACCTCGACGCCGAGGCCGAAGCCGTCGTCCACGCCGGCACCGGCCGCTGACCCACGCTGACCCGCTGAACCAGGAGCACCGCATGAGCACCCTCACCGTCGCCGTCGTCGGCGCCACCGGACAGGTCGGCGCCGTGATGCGTCGTCTGCTCGAAGAGCGCGCGTTCCCGGCCGACCAGGTCCGGTTCTTCGCGAGCGCCCGGTCCGCCGGCACGACCCTGCCGTTCCGTGGCGAGCAGATCGTGGTCGAGGACTCCGAGCTGGCCGACCCGTCGGGCATCGACATCGCCCTGTTCTCGGCCGGTGCCACCGCCTCGCGGGCCCTCGCGCCGAAGTTCGCCGCAGCCGGGGCACTCGTCGTCGACAACTCGAGCGCCTGGCGCATGGACCCCGAGGTCCCGCTCGTCGTGAGCGAGGTCAACCCGCACGCGATCGACCAGGCCCCCAAGGGGATCATCGCGAACCCCAACTGCACCACCATGGCGATCATGCCGGTGCTCAAGGTGCTGGACACCGAGGCCGGGCTCCGCCGTCTGGTCGCCACGACCTACCAGGCCGTCTCCGGCTCCGGGCTCGCCGGCGTCGAGGAACTGCTCGGCCAGGCGCGTGCCGCCCTCGAGCAGGACACCGCAGCGCTCACCCACGACGGTTCCGCCGTGACGTTCCCCGAGCCGGTCAAGTACGTCCGCCCGATCGCCTTCGACGTCGTGCCGCTCGCCGGCAGCATCGTCGAGGACGGCCTGGGGGAGACCGACGAAGAGAAGAAGCTCCGCAACGAGAGCCGCAAGATCCTCGAGCTCCCCGACCTGCTCGTCGCCGGCACGTGCGTGCGTGTGCCGGTCTTCACCGGTCACTCCATATCGGTGCACGCCGAGTTCGAGCGTCCGCTGTCGCCCGAGCGTGCGACCGAGATCCTGTCGAGCGCACCCGGCGTGGAGCTGTCGGACGTGCCGACGCCGCTGCAGGCCGCCGGCCAGGACCCCGCGTTCGTCGGTCGTATCCGTGCCGACCAGTCCGCACCCGAGGGGCGTGGGCTCGCACTGTTCGTCAGCAACGACAACCTGCGGAAGGGTGCAGCGCTCAACGCGGTGCAGATCGCCGAGGCGATCGTCGCGCGCCGCACCGTCGCCGCGTAGCGGCACCGTCGCCGCGGAGCGGCAGAGTCGCCGCGGAGCGGCACGGCCGCACGGTCACCGCGCGCGGCTGACCGGCCTGTCGGTCGACGCCGGTAGGATCGACGGGTGGCAGTGAAGCAGGTGGACCCGATCGATGTCGTCCTCGTCGGGGGAGGCATCATGAGCGCCACCCTCGGCGCGATCATCCACCGGCTCGAGCCCTCGTGGAAGATCCGCGTGTACGAGCGTCTCGGCGCCGTCGCGCAGGAGTCCTCGAACCCGTGGAACAACGCCGGCACCGGGCACTCCGCGCTCTGCGAGCTGAACTACACACCCGAGCTCGCCGACGGTCGCGTCGAGATCGCAAAGGCCGTCACGGTCAACGAGCAGTTCCAGGTCTCGCGGCAGTTCTGGTCGCACCTGGTCGAGATCGGTACGCTGCCCGACCCGTCCAACTTCATCAACCCGACCCCGCACATCTCCTTCGTCTGGGGTGCGGACAACGTCGAGTACATGCGCAAGCGGTACGAGGCGATGCGGGGGCACCCGCTGTTCGCCGGGATCGAGTTCTCCGACGACCCCGCTCAGATCCGCAAGTGGGCGCCCGCGCTCATCCCCGGTCGCAAGAAGGACCAGCCGATCGCCGCGACCTACTCGGCGGCGGGCTCCGACGTCGACTTCGGGTCGCTCACCCGGCAGCTGTTCGACCAGCTCGAGCTCGACGGGCTCGAGTTCGAACCGAACCACCAGGTCAAGAACATATCGCGGGGCAAGGACTTCGACGGCTGGGCGCTCGACGTCCTGAACGAGGTCGGTCGGTCGACGCAGAAGATCGCCGCGAAGTTCGTCTTCGTCGGTGCCGGTGGTGGGGCCCTGCAGCTGCTGCAGAAGTCCGGCATCCCGGAGATCCGCGGGTACGGCGGCTTCCCGGTCTCCGGCGAGTTCCTGCGCACTGACGATCCCGAGGTCGTGCAGAAGCACGCAGCCAAGGTCTACGGCAAGGCCAGCGTGGGGGCGCCGCCGATGTCGGTGCCGCACCTGGACACCCGCATCGTCGACGGCAACGCGTCGCTGATGTTCGGGCCGTACGCCGGGTTCAGCCCGAAGTTCCTGAAGCAGGGGTCGATGCTCGACCTGTTCAAGTCGATCCGACCGCACAACCTGCGCCCGATGCTGAGCGTCGCGTTCTCGAACTTCGACCTGGTGCGCTACCTGATCGGCCAGCTGCTCGCCTCGAAGCAGACGAAGTTCGACGCGCTGCGCGACTTCATGCCGAGCGCCGAGCCCGAGAACTGGCACAAGATCATCGCTGGCCAGCGGGTGCAGGTCATCAAGCCGGACAAGGACAAGGGCGGGGTGCTGCAGTTCGGCACCGAGGTCATCACTGCCGCCGACGGTTCGATCGCCGGGCTCCTCGGGGCCTCGCCGGGGGCGTCGACCGCCGTCCCGATCATGCTCGGCCTGCTCCGGAAGTGCTTCCCCGACCGTTGGGACGGCTGGCAGGACGCGGTCCACGAGATGGTCCCGACCTACGGGCAGGACCTCGGCGACGACGCCGCCCTGGCCGACGCCACCCTCGAGCGCACGGCGAAGGTGCTCGGCCTGCACCACTGACCAGCTCCGGCTTGCGGCCCGTTCGAACATGTGTTCGAATGACGGCATGCGGTGGAGTGGACAGGCGATCGATGCCGAGCAGAGCGACGCACTGCCTGGCATGGAGTCGAACAGCGGGTTCGTCCGGAGTGTGACGACGCCCGAGTTCGCGGGTGTCACGTTCCACGAGGTGCTGGCGAAGAGCGCGCTGAACCGGGTGCCGAGCGCCGACGGCTCCGGCACCTACGGCTGGACCATCAACCCGTACCGGGGGTGCAGTCATGCGTGCGTGTACTGCTTCGCGCGGCCGACGCACACCTACCTCGAGTTCGACGGCGGGGCCGACTTCGACCAGCAGATCGTCGTGAAGACGAACGTGGCCGACGTCCTGCGGCGTGAGCTCGGCAAGCCCACGTGGGACCGCCACCCGATCGCGCTCGGCACGAACACCGACCCGTACCAGCGTGCCGAGGGTCGGTACCGACTGATGCCCGGGGTGATCCAGGCGTTGGCGGACAGCCGCACACCGTTCAGCATCCTGACGAAGGGCACGCTGCTCCGGCGCGACCTGCCGCTCCTGGCCGAGGCGGCGAAGGTGGTGCCGGTCGACCTCGCGATGTCGATCGCCGTGTACGACGACGACCTGCAGCAGTCGGTGGAACCCGGCACCCCCACGACGGCTGCGCGGCTCGCCACCGTGCGGGCGATCCGCGACGCCGGGCTCGACTGCGCGGTGTTCCTCATGCCCGTGCTGCCGTACATCACCGACACCCGTGCACACCTCGACGACGCCGTCGGTCGGGCGGCGGCGGCCGGTGCCACGAGCGTCATGTACTCCGCGCTGCACCTGCGGCCGGGCGTGAAGCCGTGGTGGTTCGAGTGGCTCGGACGCGAACGGCCCGACCTGGTGGCGCGCTACCGGGCGATGTACCTCGACAACACCTTCGCGCCGAAGGACTACCGCCGGTGGCTGTCGGAGCGCATCCGACCGATCCTGGCGACGCACGGCGTCGGCCTCGGACGCGTGGACCCGGCGACGGGGTCGATGGGCTTCTCGGACCCCTCGACGGTGCCGCAGGAACAGTCGATCCCCACGACGTCGCCGCTCAAGCGCGCGGATCCGGGCTTCGACCGCCGTCTGCTCCGACCGGTCGCGACCGAGACGTTGTTCTGAGCAACGAAGGTTGCGCGTTCGGGGGACATCGGAGCGACGTGGGGGCCGGTATCATCGACCGGGTCGCCGAACGGACGCTGTTTCGGGGTACACGGTCAGCACCGAGGTGTTTGATCGTGGGCGGCATTCCCGCCACCCGGAAGGACCCATCTCGTGCTCGGCATCCCCACGCACCTCGCTCCGCGAGTGAACGCGTGGTCGACGGTGCGGGCCTTCCACGCCGGTGCGATCGGATCGCTGGTGGCGGCGGCGATCGCGCTGCTGCTGTACCGGCTGTCCGAGCCCGACGTGCACGTGATCAGTGCGGTCCTGGCGCTCGTCCCGATGCTCGGCATGATCGGCGTGCACGTGCAGTTCGGCACCTGGCGCTCCGCGGTCGCGTTCCTGGTCGTCGGTGGTGTCTGCGCCTGGTGGTTCGCGATGGTCGTGCAGCAGCAGGTCCCGTTCGGCTGGGTCACCTCGTACCTGCTGTCGTTGGCGGTCATCCCGCTCATCCTGGTCGGCGGCGCCGGCGCGGTGCCGAGCCGCGTCGTGCTGTGGTCCTTCCTCGGGTTCCTGACCGGTCGGGTGGCGACGTGGATCGCGGTCGTCCAGGCCGACAGCCCGCCGCGTCCGCTCGTGCTCGCCTGGGTGACGCTCGGCTTCGTGGTCGTCCTGGTGCTGTTCACGAGCCGGAGCACCGGTCGGTCGGAGCGGGTGCAGCCGGAGCTGCTGCGGTCAGCGCGTGAGGAGCACGTCTCCGCGTACCGTGCCGGGGTCGAGGCCGAGGCGGCCGCGATCCTGCACGACACCGTCCTGAACCACCTCAACGCGATCGCCCTGGCGCCCGACGGGCCGATGGACCCGCACCTGGCGCGGACCGTCGAGGCCGACGTCGCCGTCCTGACCGGCAAGGGGTGGCTCGCACCGGCCGCCCGGCAGCGGCCGGGCGCAGCGCTCGACGCGTTCGCCGTCATGGTCGACGAGCACCGTGCCGCCGGTCTCGACGTCACGGTGTCCGGCGACCCGTCCGCACTCGACCGGCTCGACCAGCGCGCCGTCACGGCGCTCGTCCGCGCCGTGGGGCAGTGTCTTGCCAACGTCCACGAGCACGCCGGTGTCGACGCGGCCGAGGTCAGCGTCTTCGACGACGGTGCGTCGTGCACCGTGATGGTGGTCGACGACGGTCGCGGTTTCGACGAGGACTCCACGGGCTCCGACCGGATGGGCCTGCGTGGCTCCGTCCGCGACCGCATCGGTCGGGTGGGCGGCGACGTCCAGATCTGGTCGTCGCCCGGTTCGGGGACGAGCGTGATGATGACGGTGCCGTTCGGACCGGTCACCGCCACGACCGACGCCGTGGCCACCGACCACGTCGGCACCGCGGTCCCCGACGAGGTCGGCGGCGTGCAGGGAGCCGACCGGTGAGCGCCACGACCGAGGCCCGTCGGACCGCGCAGCAGTACGACCCGCTCGGCGCGATGGGGTCACGTCCGCTCGCGATCGGGCTCGGCGCCGCCAGCATCGTCTGGGCGCTCCTGGTGTCCGTGTTCGACCGTGACGTGGTGGGCAGTCCCACCCTCAGCGCGCTCACCGTCATCCTGGTCGCGGCGTCTGCAGCCGTCGTGTTCACCGCCTCGAGTCCGTTCCGCGCACCCTTCCCGCGGTGGGCGTTCGTCGCGCACGTCGGGTTGCTCGGCCTGGCGTCGGTGACGAGCGTCGCCGCGCAGTGGGGACCCGACCGCAGCGCCCTGAACGACTTCATGTCGCTCATCACGGCGACCGGCATCGTGATGGTCGCGCCGTACCGGCCCTGGACGGACCTGGCCATCGGCGGCGCCGTGCTCGCCGTCGTCAACGCCGCGACCTGGGGCGTCGGTGCGGCGACGTTCCCGCACGAGATCCCCGTCGCCGTCGCGGCCTTCCTCGCGGCAGCGCCGACCCTGGTGCTGACCGCTGCGTCGGCCGTCTTCGCGTGGACGTTCGCGGGCCTGGCCGAGCGGGTGCAGATCCGGGCGGGGTCCTACTCGGTCGAGCGTGCGGAGCGGGACGGCATCGCGGCGAGCGTGCAGCAGGACCGGTCGACGATCCTCGCCCGCGACGTCGCACCGTTCTTCGCCGAGCTGCGCACGCGCGAGGTCATCACCGACGCCGACCGCGAGCGGGCACGACTGATCGCCGACGGCATCCGCCGGGCGATGGTCGCCGACGCGGACCGCACCTGGTTCGAGCAGGCCGTGCGGGTCGAGGGTGGGGCCGCCCCGGTGGTCGACGACCCGGACGGGCTCACCGCGATGCTCGACGCCGACCAGCGCTCCGTGGTGCGGACGTTCCTGCGGGCTGCCTTCCGTGCCTCGACCGTCGACCCGGCCGGGTTCCGGGCAACGGTCCGGCGCGCGGACGGGCAGGACGACGCGGCCACACGCGGCGATCCAGCACGCGCCGACCCGGCCCGCACCGACCCGGCCCGCACCGACCCGGCCCGCACCGACCCGGCCCGCACCGACTCGGCCCGCGACGCTCGCGTGCTGCTCGAACTCGACCTCGCCGTGGCCGACTCCGACGTCGGGATCCACCGCACCTTCGACCCCTACTTCGCCGTCCTCCGTGTGACGTTCCCCGACCTCGACGTCGCGGTTCGTCCGTCCGCCCTCGCACTAAGGTTCTCCTATGACCAGCACTGACCCGAACAGGCTCTCGGAGGGGTCCCCGTCCCTCCCGAACCCGGGGGCACGACGTGTGCGGTTGGCCATCCTCGACGACCACGAGGTGCTGCTGGACAGCCTGTCGAGCTGGATCGCGGTGAACGCGTTCGACTTCGACCTGGCCCTGACCGCGCACACCTGGCTCGAGATGGTCCACAGCGACAGCTTCCCGACCGACCTGGTGTTCCTCGACTTCCAACTCAAGGAACCCGTCTCGATCGAGGCCCGTGTCCGCACCTGCCGTGCCGCCGGCGCGAAGGTGATCGTGCTCTCCAGCGTCGACAGCCGCGAGTCCCGCGATCGTGCCCTGGCAGCAGGCGCCGCGGCGTTCCTGTCGAAGTCCCTGCCGATGCGCGAGGTCATGGACGTCGCACGCGAGATCATGGGCGTCGCACGCGAGACCCCGCAGCCGCGGGAGTGGCGTCCGCTGCCCACCGGAGCGGCTGCGCACCAGCGTCCGAAGCTCAGCCACGGCGAGGAAGAAGCGCTCCGGCTGTACGTGTCCGGCTACTCGACCAACGAGGTCGCCGCGCAGATGAACGTGCAGTACGAGACCGCGAAGACCTACCTGCGCCGGGTCCGCGAGAAGTACAGCAAGGTCGGCCGTCCCGCCTCGAAGAAGTCCGACCTGATCCGGCGGGCCGCCGAGGACGGGTTCCTCGCGTAGTGGCGAAGCTCTACTTCCGCTACGGCGCGATGAACAGCGGCAAGAGCACGGGGCTGCTGCAGGCTGCCTACAACTACGAGGAGCGCGGCCACCGGGTCCTGCTCGCGAAGCCCGCCGTGGACACCAAGGGCGACCGTGAGATCGTGTCCCGCCTCGGCGTGACCCGCACCGTCGACCTGGTCTTCGCCCCCGATGCCGACGTCCGGTCCGCGGTCGCCGCGGCCGGCGCCGTCGACCCCGAGGCCGACCGCCTCGACGGCATGGTCCGCGCGGTCAGCTGCGTGCTGGTCGACGAAGCACAGTTCCTCATTCCGCAGCAGGTCGACGACCTGCTGCGCATCGCGGTCCTCGACGAGATCCCCGTGATCACGTACGGCATCCGCACGGACTTCCGCACCGAGGCGTTCCCGGGCAGCGCCCGCCTGCTCGAGGTCGCGCACTCGCTCGAAGAGCTCAAGACGATCTGCCGGTGCGGTCGCAAGGCGGTCTTCAACGCCCGCACGGTCGACGGCCGGTTCGTGTTCGACGGCTCGCAGGTCGCCATCGACGGTGTCGACGTCGCCTACGAGTCGCTCTGCGCCAACTGCTACCTGACGGAGTCCGGCGGCCGGCTCGACGGCGCCTGACGCGTCCTGCAGGTGACCGGCAGGCGGACGGGAGGCCCGTGGCGGCCCCGCCACGGGCCTCCCGTCCGCTCGTCGGATGCGTCCAGGGCACGTGGAATGCGCGCGTCTCGGCGCGCGTTGGTGACCACATGAGCGACGACACCCTGCACCTGTCCGTCCTGGACCTGGCGACGCGCGAGTACGGCCAGTCCAACACCGAAGCCCTGCAGGGCTCGATCGACATGGCCGTCCACGCCGAGAAGCTCGGCTACGAGCGGTTCTGGGTCGCCGAGCACCACGGCATGCCCGGCATCACCTCGTCGGCCCCCGCGGTGCTGCTGAGCGCCGTCGGCGCGGCCACCTCGACCATCCGCATCGGCTCCGGCGGCGTCATGCTGCCGAACCACGCACCCCTCGTCATCGCCGAGCAGTTCGGTACGCTCCGAGCGCTGTACGGCGACCGTGTCGACCTCGGGCTCGGTCGTGCGCCGGGCACCGACGGGGCGACCGCGATGGCGCTGCGTCGCACCGATCGGCTCGACGTCGACGACTTCCCCGACCGCCTCGCCGACCTGATCGGGTTCTTCACCGGCATGTCCTCGGACAACCCGTTGTCGGGCATCCGGGCGGTGCCGGGCTACGGCGACGTGCCGGAGTTCTGGCTGCTCGGGTCCTCCGGGTACAGCGCCCAGGTGGCCGGGGCGCTCGGCGTCTCGTTCGCCTTCGCCCACCACTTCGCGTCGGACAACACCGAGGCGGCGCTCGCGCTGTACCGCGATTCGTTCCGGCCCTCGCGGTTCCGCCAGACGCCGAACGCGCTCATCGGCGTGCAGGTCGTCACGGACGAGGACCCGGCCGTCGTCGACGAGCAGAGTGCTCCGGGGATGATCTCGTTCATCCGGATGCGGCAGGGGGCGAAGCCCGAGCCGGTCTCGATGGACGAGGCCCGTGCGTACGAGTTCAACGACCTCGAGCGTCGGTTCATCGCCGCCCGCACCGAGCGCCAGGCGTACGGCACCGCTGATCAGGTGGCGGACAAGATCAACGCGCTCGTGGAGTCCACCGGGGCGAACGGCGTGATCGTCGCTCCGGGTGCTGCGCAGGCGCGGTACCGGCACCAGGCGCTCGACGTCGTGGCGGGGCTGCACGCCGCGGGGCGGCTCGTGCGCGCTGGGGCGTCGGCGTCGGCGTCCGCGTCGGTCTAGGTCGAGTTCGCTTGGTGAGCAGAAATGGTCGGGTCGCCGTCGGGCACCCGACCATTTCTGCTCACCGAGTGGAGCGGAGCCTCAGGTGAGCAGGCCGAGGCGCGTCGCTGTAGCCACGGCGCCGACCCGCGAACCGACATCGAGCTTGCGGAACACGTTGTAGACGTGCCGCTTGACCGTGCCGATCGCGAGCTGCAGGTCCGCAGCGATCTCGGCGTTGGTGCGCGCAGCCGCGAGGAGCCGCAGGACCTCGAGTTCGCGGTCGCTGAGCGGTGTTCCCGCGCGGGCCTCGGTGACCAGGTCGACCGGGAACGTCACCGGCGCGGCGTCGGCGTGCGCGGCCCGGGCGATGCGGTCGACGAGCTCGCGGCTCGGGGTGTCCTTCGTCACGAAGTCGACCGCACCGGCGTCGAGCAGCGTCCGGCGCAGGACAGCATCGCGGTGCATCGTGAGCACCACCACGCGGATCTCCGGACGGGTGCGGCGCACCGTGGCGATCGTGGTGCGCGCCGGCGGACCGTCGAGCTCGACGTCGAGGAGCAGGACGTCGATGGCGGCAGCCTCGGGGGAGTCGAGGACGTCGGACGGACGCTCGCCGTGTGCGACCACGCGGATCGTGGGGACGGCGGCGAGGATCGTGGCCAGTCCTTCGCGGAACAGTTGGTGGTCGTCGACGATGGCGACGTGCGTGATGGTCACAGCGTGCCCCTCGGGATCGTGAGGCGGACGGTGGTGCCGGTGCCGGGGGTGCTCTCGACGTCGAGCCGCGCGCCGATGACCGCGGCTCGCTCGCGCATGGTCTGCTGACCGAGGCGCCCATCGGTGTCGGCGGCGGGGTCGAAGCCCGGTCCGTCGTCGGAGACCGTCACGACGAGGGCGGCCGGTGTCCACACGAAGTGCACCGCGGCGGCGGAAGCCGCAGCGTGCTTCCGTCGGTTCGTGAGCGCCTCGAGCAGGATCGTGAGTGCTTCCTCGGCCTGCCAGTTCGGCAGGTGCTCGGGCGTGCCCGTGGTGCTGAACGACAAGCGGTCGTCGTCGGAGAACAGGTCCCTGGCGTGCCGGGCGAGCGCATCGTCGAGCAGGGCGTCGCCGACGCGGGCGTGCAGGCTGACCGCCAGGTCCTGCACGTCGCCGAGTGCTCCGCGCAGCAGCCGTGCGGCGTCGTCGAGTTGGTCGGCCCGTTCGCCGGCCGGGGGATCGGTCAGCAGCACCAGGTCGAGTCGCTGCAGCCCGGCGAGGATGCCGTGCGCCACGCGGTCGTGCAGGTCCCGGGCGATCTGCGTGCGGGAGTCCAGGTGCGCCGTCGTGACGCGCTGGCGCAGCGCCTCGGTGTAGGCGACGGCTCCGGCGGGGAACCGGCTCCAGATGCCCGCGTGCAGGGCCCTGGTGGCACGCAGGACCTCGGCGGTGGACTCCGCGCCGACCTCGTCCACGAAGACCGGCAGGTAGGCGTCGAAGAGCATCTCCGCGGCGAGCATCGCGCCGGCGGGGTGCTGGGACTGCTCGGCGTGCAGCGATCCGGTGGCCAGGTGCTCAGGATCGAGGTACGCGCTGCTCACCACGCTGTCCTCGGCACCGGTGGCGTAGCGGGCGTGAGCCTCGGCGATCATCGACGTCACGTTGTCGACGAGGTTCTGCGTGAGGACCGGGTCGTCGGCGAGCTCGGGGAACTGTGCGGCGATCCGTTCGAGAACCGGGCGGAGGTGGTCGGCGCGTGACATCGCTGTCGAGGCTATCTGCGTCGTCGCAGCCGGGGGAGCTGCGGCCACGTCGTGTGTCGGGAGGTGTAGTGCCGAGCGCTCGACCGTGGAAAAGCAGAAGGCCCCGGTTCCGGAGAACCAGGGCCTTCTTCGTACTGTCTCAACACAGTGTCGGGGTGACAGGATTTGAACCTGCGACCTCCTCGTCCCGAACGAGGCGCGCTACCAAGCTGCGCCACACCCCGCGGTGTGATCACTCCGTACCGGAGCAACCCGACAATACTATCCGATGATCGGGGGTGCTCACGACCATCCGGCGAACTCCCGGGCGCGTCGTCAGGAGGCGCGGGCGGTGAGGGTGACGACGACCGCTTCGGGGCGGCACGAGAACCGCACCGGCGCGTAGATCGAGGTGCCGAGACCGGCCGAGACCTCGAGCCAGGACCAGTGGTTCCGGTGCTCCCACTTGTGCAGTCCGCTGACGTACCGGCGGGGCAGGTCGCTGTTCGTGACGAGCGCACCGACGCCGGGCACCTGGACCTGGCCGCCGTGGGTGTGCCCGGCGAAGATGACGTCGGCGCCCTGGGTGACGAAGGCGTCGAGCACGCGGCGGTAAGGCGCGTGCGTCACACCGATCGCGACGGGCGCGGGTCCGTCCTCGTCCTCGGACCAGGGCACCTCGCCGCGCATCTCGTCGACGTTCGTGGGGAGCAGGTCGAGGCGGTCCCAGTCGCGGTGGGCGTCCGAGGTGCCGAACAGCTCGAAGCGCGAGCCGCGGAGCTCGACGGCGTGGGCGTGGTCGTTCAGGTCGAGCCACCCGAGGGACTCGAAGAACGCCGTCTGCCGGTCGATGTCGAGCTCGACGGGCTTCGCCGCGCTGTGCGTCCGGCTCGGACCGGCGAAGTACTTCAGCGGGTTGCGCGGCGACGGCCCGAAGAAGTCGTTCGACCCGTAGGCGAACACCCCGGGCACACCGCGGAACGGCTCCAGCGCGTACTCCACCGCCGCGTTCGCCGTGGGGTGCCCGAGGTTGTCGCCGGTGTTGACGATGAAGTCCGGCTCGACCAGGGACAGGTCGCGCAGCCACTGCTGCTTGTCGGCCTGCCACGGCGCCATGTGGATGTCGGACAGGTGCAGGACCGTGACGTCACGCGACCCCGGCGGGAGGACCGGGACGGTCTCCCACCGGATGCCGAAGCGTCGGCGCTCGACCAGGGAGCCCCAGGCGAACGCAGCGGCGCCGACGGCCGCGCCGGCTCCGATGACCCCGAGGGCGGCGCGGCCGCGGGTCACTTGCAGTCCTTGGGCGCCTTGCCGTTCTTGTCGCCGTACAGCGTCAGTGTGACCGTCGAGCCCTTGCTGGCGTCCGTGTGCACGCCCGGGTCGACCGCAGCGACGCGGCACTCCTTGTCCCCGCCGCCCTTGGCGAATTGGTCGGAGATCGCGACGTTGGTCAGTCCGACCTCGTTCAGCTGCGCGCGGGCGTCGGCGAGGGGCTTGCCGGTCACCGAGGGGACCTTGATCTGCGCACCGTCCGACGTGTACACGGTGACGCTCGAGCCAGAGGACAGCAGCGAACCGCCGGCCGGGGAGGTCGAGGTCACGGTGCCGGCCGCACCGGTACCGGGCTGCGTGCCGCCGTCGACGTACGTGAACCCGGCTCCGGAGATGGCGGCGCGGGCCTCGTCGGCGGTCTTGCCCCGGAGGTCCGGCAGCGCCTTGCTGTTGCCGCGGAGCGCCGAGTTGTCGGGGTTCGTGAACGCCCCTGCCGGGTACGCCGCGTTCACCGGGGTCTGCGCCTGCTGCCAGACACTCGCTCGGACTCCGGCGTAGGTGCCGTTCACACCGTTGCTGTAGTGACGCAGGTTGTTGAGCTTGCCGTCGGTGTTGCCCTGCCAGTAGGCGGTGGCGACCCGCGAGCTCGAGCCGACGAGCCAGATCTGGTTCGCGGTGTCGGTCGTACCCGTCTTGGCGAACAGCTGCGTGCCGTCGGGGGTCTGCGCACCACGCGCGGTACCGCTGGTGATCGTGCCCTTCATGGCGTAGACCGCGGCGTGCGCGACCTCGGGGTCGAGCGCCTGCTTGCAGTCCTTGGTCTGGCCGCCGAGCTTCTTGCCGGACGGCGAGGTGACCTGCTCGATGGCGATCGGCTTGCAGTAGATGCCGTTGTTCGCGACGGCGGCGTAGGCGGCGGCCATCGTCATCGGGGCGATCTCGTTGACGCCGAGCACCGACGAGGGGGTGTACTGCAGTTCGCCGCCGTCTGCGCGGTGCACACCGAGCGAGGCCGCGGTGTCACGGATGTCGCAGAGGTCGAGCTTCTGCGCCATGTTGAGGAACGCCAGGTTGATGGACCCGGCAGTCGCTGCCGCCACCGTGTAGTTACCGCTCTCACCCGGGCTGTCGTTCTTCGGGGTGTACCCGGGCGCCGTGACGGGCGAACCGCAGGCCGTCCAGCCGGACGACATGTTCCGCGGGGCACCGCTGACGACCTCGTTCAGACCGTGTCCGGCCTTGAGCCATGCGAGCAGCGTGAAGAGCTTGTACGTCGAGCCGGTCTGGAAGCCGCCGGAGTTGCCGTACTTGTAGTCGACGCTGTAGTTGATCGAGGTGGACGTCGGCGCGGACTTCAGGGACTGGTCGTAGTCCTTGTTCTGCGCCATCGTCAGGATGCGGCCGGTGCCGGCCTCGATCGAGTTGAGCGTCGCACCGAGCGCCAGGCTGGTCTCGGCCTTGTTGTCGTAGGTGTTGACGAGCTGCTTCTGCTCGGCGTTGAGGTCGATGTTCAGCGTCGTCTGGATCGAGTAGCCACCGTTGCGCCACGCGGCGTCGCGGGCCTTCTGCGACGAGCCGAGCTGCGACATCTCCTTGACGACCTTGACGGCGTAGTCGCAGAAGAACTGCGAACCGTCGCCCACCGATGCCCGGCAGCCCTGCGACGGCTCGGTCAGGTGGACGTAGTCCTTCGGGTTCGCCGCGATGGCCTGGTCGTACTCGGCCTTCGTCAGGTTCTTCTGCGCGTACATCGACTTGAGGATGACGTTGCGCCGGGCGACGTTGGCCTCGTACTTCTTCGGGTTCGACAGGTTGCGCGCCTCGGGGTACTGCACGATGGCGAGCAGGGAGGCCGCCTCGGCCGGGGTCAGGTCGGTCGCGCTCTTGTTGTAGTAGTGCTGCGCCGCCGCCTGCACGCCGTAGGTCTGGTCGCCGAAGTAGGCGATGTTCAGGTACGCGGTGAGGATCTCCTTCTTGGAGTACTTCTTCGCCAGCCCGATGGCGAGCTTCATCTCCTCGAGCTTGCGGGGGATGGTCTGCTCGACGGCCTCGTTGTAGGCCTTCTGCTGCTCCTTCTTCGTGGGGAGCTCGAGCGCCTGGTTCATCTTGATGTTGCGGACGAGCTGCATGGTCAGCGTCGACCCACCGCCCGACTCGCCGAGCCCACCGGCGACGCTTCCGACGCCCGCGCGGATGAGCGAGGTCATGTCGACGCCACCGTGGTCGTAGAAGCGCTTGTCCTCGCCGTCGATGGCCGCGTTCTTCAGCTGGTCGCTGATCTTGTCGAACTTCAGCTCTTGGCGGTTCTGGTCGTAGACGGTCGCGAAGTGCACCGACTTGCCGCCCGAGTAGGCGTACAGCTCGTTGCGCTGCGGGAGGTCACCGATCTCGATGTACTCCGGCAGGGACTCGAACACACCGATCGTCGACGTCGTCGTGACACCGGCGACTGCGATGGCCGGCGTGACACCGATCGTGACCAGCAGGCCGGCGAGGGCACTGAACCCGACGAATCCGATGAAGGCGCCGACTGCTGAGACGGGCTTGGTCCGCGAGGCAGACGTCTTCTGGGCAGACATAGGATGCAGCCTAAACGACACCCACGACTGAAAGGCTGGCAAGGAACCGCATGACTCGCTGGGAGTACTTCACCACGCCCCTGATGATCCACAACACCACCGCCATCCTCAACAACTACGGGGACGAGGGCTGGGAGCTGGTCCAGATCGTCACCGGCCCCGAGGGTGGGCTCGTCGCGTACCTCAAGCGCCCGAAGGCCGACGCATGAGCATCGCGGACCGCCTCGCCGAGCTGGGGCTGACCCTCCCGCCGGTCGCCGCACCCGTCGCGGCGTACGTCCCCGCGGTCGTCACCGGCCAGTACGTCTACACGGCCGGGCAACTGCCGTTCGTCGACGGTGCACTTCCCGTCACCGGCAAGGTCGGGGCGTCCGTCGACGCCGAGACCGCCACCGCGCAGGCCCGCGTGGCAGCGCTCAACGCACTCGCCGCCGTCGAGTCGGTCGCCGGCTCGCTCGACCGCGTCGCCCGGGTCGTCAAGGTCACCGTGTTCGTCGCGTCGGAGCCGTCCTTCACGGGCCAGCCCGGGGTCGCGAACGGTGCCTCCACGCTGGTCGGCGAGGTCTTCGGCGATGCCGGCGTCCACGCGCGGAGCGCGGTGGGCGTCGCGGTGCTCCCGCTGGACGCTCCTGTCGAGGTCGAGCTGGTGGTGGAGCTCACCGCCTGACGGCAGCGCCCGACGGAAGGAACGTGAGCAGGGCCTCCAGTCCGAGATGGACGGGAGGCCCTGCTTCCGTTACCGGGACTCCATGAGTTCCGCGATGGTCGCCATGATCGTCGGGTCGGCCAGCGTCGTCGTGTCGCCGATGCGGCGGCCCTCGGCCGCGTCGCGGAGCAGGCGCCGCATGATCTTGCCGGAGCGCGTCTTGGGCAGCTCGGGGACGATGACCACCTGGCGGGGCTTCGCGATCGCGCCGATGCGCTTGCCCACCCAGTTGCGGAGTTCGGTCGACGCCGATTCGCGGTCGACGTCGGCGGCGGCTTCGGCGGTCAGGATGACGTACGCGACGACCGCCTGTCCGGTCGTCTCGTCGGCGGCCCCGACGACGGCGGCCTCGGCGACGCCCTCGTGCCCGACCAGTGCGGACTCGATCTCGGCCGTCGAGAGGCGGTGGCCCGAGACGTTCATCACGTCGTCGACGCGGCCCTGGATCCAGATGTCGCCCTGGCCGTCGAGCCGTGCACCGTCGCCGGCGAAGTACCGGCCGGGGAACCGCGACCAGTACGTCTCGACGAACCGGTCCGGGTCGCCCCAGATGCCGCGCGCCATCGACGGCCACGGCTCCGTGATGGTGAGGTAGCCGCTCTCGCCGGGATCGGCGCGGTTGCCGTCGTCGTCGACGATCTCGGCGACGATGCCGGGCAGCGGCGTCTGGGCGGCACCGGGCTTGAGCTTCGTGACGCCGGGCAGGGCGGAGATCATGATCGCGCCGGTCTCGGTCTGCCACCACGTGTCGACGATGGGTGTGCGGTCGTGGCCGATGACCTGGCGGTACCAGTTCCACGCCTCCGGGTTGATGGGTTCGCCGACGCTGCCGAGCAGACGGAGGGTCTCGAGACTGCGGGCCTCGGGGATCTCACGGCCGGCCTTCATCGCCGCACGGACCGCCGTCGGCGCGGTGTACAGGACGGTGACGCCGTAGGAGTCGACGATGTCCCACCAGCGGCCGGGCTTCGGCTCGTCGGGCGTGCCCTCGTAGAGCACCTGCGTCACGCCGTTCGCCAGGGGGCCGTAGACGACGTACGAGTGCCCGGTGATCCAGCCGATGTCGGCGGTGCACCAGTAGACGTCCTTCTCGGGGTGCATGTCGAACACGTTCTTGTGCGTGTACGCGGCCTGGGTCAGGTACCCGCCGGAGGTGTGCACGATCCCCTTCGGCTTGCCGGTCGTGCCCGAGGTGTACAGGATGAAGAGCGGGGTCTCGGCGGGGAACGCCTGCGCCTCGTGGGTGGCGTCCGCTTTCGCCAGTTCGTCGTGCCACCAGAGGTCGCGGTCGTTCCAGTCGATCTCGTTGCCGCCGCGCTTGACGACCAGGACGTGCTCGACGCTCTCGGTGCCCTCGCCCTCGAGTGCCTCGTCGACCGCGGGCTTGAGCGCGGAGACCGCGCCGCGCCGCCAACCGCCGTCGGCCGTGACGACGAGCTTCGCGCCGGCGTCCTCGATGCGCGCACGGAGGCTCTCGGCGCTGAACCCGCCGAACACGACGGAGTGCACGGCGCCGATGCGGGCGACGGCGAGCATCGTCACGACGGCCTCGGGGATGAGCGGCAGGTAGACGACGACGCGGTCGCCCTGCCCGACACCGAGGTCGGTGAGCATGTTCGCGGCGCGCTGCACGTCGGCGGTGAGTTCGGCGTAGGTGATGCGGCGGGTGTCGCCGGGTGCGCCCTCGAAGTGGATCGCCACCCGGTCGCCGTTGCCCGCCCGGACGTGCCGGTCGAGGCAGTTCTCGGCCACGTTGAGCGTGCCGTCGGCGAACCACTTCGCGAACGGGGCGCCGGACCAGTCGAGGGTCTGCGTGAACGGGGTGCGCCAGTCGAGCAGGCTGCGGGACTGCTCGGCCCAGAAGGCCTCGCGGTCGGCGGCGGCGGCCTCGTGGAGGTCCTCGTGCGCGACGGCGTCGGCGACGAACTCGGGCGTCGGCGGGAAGGTGGCGCCGTCGTCCTCGCGGTGGTCGGTCTGGGTCGGAGTGGACATCGATGTCCTTTCGCGTCGTTGCGTCCTCAGGGTGCGCCACGGAGACTACCCCTCGGCCGGTGCGCTGCGTGGTTCCGTGACGAGCGGCGGCCCGGGTGCGGGCCCGCCGGGCCGCGACGGTGGCGCCGGCGGTGTCCTCGTCGCGGCGGCACGTCGGGCGGGGTCGGCTGTCCCGGTCGCGGCGGCATGCCGGGCGGGGTCGGCTGTCGGTCGCGGCGGCACGCCCGGCCGTCGTGTCGGGGGTTGCCCCGAGGGGCGGATCGTGGGGTACAGTAGTTCCTGCTGGACTCGTTTCCGGCGGCACCGAATCGGATTCCCCCCAATCCTTCGGTGTCCAGGCGGCACCAGTTCCCCCCAACCGGTGCCGCCTCTTCTTTTGTCCGGGGTCCGGCTCGAGCGATCGGCGCTCGCCGACCGCTGACGATCGGCGGCGATCCGCACAGGGACGCCGGTCCGGTGGACAGACCGGTACATGCTCACGCATCGAGTGCGCGGATTGGCCGTAGCAATTGCTACTCCGCCCCGGCGCCCGTGAACGGCGGGACCTGCTCGCGTGGTCAGTCGTCGCGCCGTGTCGGGTGCTCCGCACCGAGTGGGGTACGGCTTTCCGTTTCGGGGGACAAATCGGTCCGTTGGTGCCGTCGAGCCTTACCCCTCCACAGGCTGGTTGTGGCACCCGATGCCGAAAACGGCTCTCCTCCTACGCTCTGGCGTCATGCACCGTCACCGTGCCACGCCGTTCCTGCCCGGCTCCGGGCCCTTCCTGCCGGGGGCCGGGCCGTACCTGCCCGGGGCGGGGGCTCTTCCGCCAGGGGCTGCCGCTGCCGCCCTTCGGCGCCGGACGCACGGTGTCGTCGAGTTCGAGGAACTCGCCGGGCTCGTGACGGACGCCGGGGTCACCGACGTCCTGGTCGTCGGCGGTGTCGGCACCTGGGTCGACCGTGGCGGCGGACTCGAAGCCGCCGCGCCCCGCCTGACCGAGGCGCGCACCCGCGAGCTCGCCACGCGGCTGGTGGCGCTCGGCGGACGCCACGTCGACGAGACCACGCCGTGCGCCGACGTCCGGCACGGCGACGGGATCCGGGTGCACGTCGTGCTCGCCCCGGTCTCGGTCGGTGGCACGGCGATCTCGATCCGGCTCCCACACCCCGACCGTCCGACCCTCGCCGCACTCGACCGCGCCGGCACCTTCGAGCACGTTCCGCGCTCCGTCGTCGAGGCGGCCGTGCACCAGCGCCGCAACGTCCTGGTCACCGGTGCCACCGGCAGCGGCAAGACCACCCTGCTCGCCGCGATGCTCGGCGCCGTCCCGGCCGACGAGCGGATCGTCACGGTCGAGGACGTCGCCGAGCTGCGCATCGCCCATCCGCACGTGGTCGCACTCGAGGCGCGGCAGGCGAACGCCGAGGGCGTCGGCGCGCTCGGCCTCGACCGGCTCGTGCGTGAAGCCCTGCGGATGCGCCCGGACCGGATCGTCGTGGGGGAGTGCCGGGGCGCCGAGGTCCGCGAGCTCATGTCCGCGCTGAACACGGGCCACGACGGGGGCGCCGGCACCGTGCACGCGAACGGTGTCGCGGACGTCGCCGCTCGGCTCGAGGCGCTCGGCGCCCTCGCCGGGCTCGGCGTCGAGGCGCTCGCCCGACAAGCGGTCAGCGCGTTCGACCTGGTGCTCCACGTCGAGCGTCGGGCAGGCGGACGACGGCTCGCTGCGGTGGGCGCGTTCCACGTCGGGGCGGACGGGAGGCTCGGGGTGCGCCCGGTGGACGGGGCACCGTGAGCAGGGGGTTGCTCCCGGGGCGTCGGGTCCGGCGCCCTCTGCCGTTCGACCCGGCGCACGTGGCCGGCACCCTCGACCGGGTCGCGACGCTCGTCGCCGCCGGGGTCCCGCCGCCGCGGGCCTGGGAGCTCGTCGGCCGGCTCCCCGCAGGGACCGCTCCCGCGTCCGCGGACATCGCCGTCGTCCTGCGGGTCGCGGACCGGACCGGCGCCCCCGTCGCGGAGACGCTCGGGGCACTCGCCGGCGCGCTCCGCCGATCGGCAGCGTCGGACCGGGCGATCCGGGTCGCCCTCGCCGGCCCGCGCACCAGCGCCCGCGTCGTCCTGGCGCTGCCGTTGTTCGGCCTCGGACTCGGGGCCGCGTGGGGCTCCGGAGCGGTGCAGGTCCTCACGAGCTCGCCGCTCGGCTGGGTCTGCTCGGCGCTCGCGGCCGTGCTCGTCCTGTCCGGGCGCGCCTGGACCGCGCGGCTCGTCCGGTCGGCGACGCCGGACGGACGCGTGCCCGGGGTCGTCCTCGACGCCTGGGCGGTGGCCGTCTCGGGCGGTGGTTCGTGGATCGCCGCCGGCGAGGCGGTCCGTCGTGCCGCCGACGGGATCGTCCCGCCGGCGGCCGACGTGGTCCGCCTCCGCGAGGTCCTCGACCTGGCCGTGCGAGCGGGCGTGCCCGCGGCGGGACTGCTGCGCCGCGCCGCGGAGGACGTCCGTGACGACGCTGCTGCTGCCGGCCTCGCCGCGGCCGAGCGCCTGGCCGTCCGACTCGTGCTGCCGCTCGGTGTCTGCGTCCTTCCCGCGTTCGTGCTCGTCGGGGTGGTCCCCGTCGTGGTCGGCGTCCTCTCCTCCACCGTCGTCGGTGCGCGATGACCTCTCCACAGATGCCGCTCGAGGCCACGATCGTGCGGTGGCCACGCGCCACGCTGGGATCACCGCAACAGAAGGGACGAACCCATGTGCACCACCCCGAACCGAATCCGTCGCACCAGCCGCTTCTTCGACCGGCTCCGCGCCGTCGCGCAGGACGACCAGGGGTCCGCGACCGCCGAGTACGCGGTCGTCATCCTCGCCGCCGTGGCGTTCGCCGGTGTGCTCGTCGCCGTCATGCGCTCGGGCGAGGTACAGACCATCCTCACCGAGCTCGTCCGCGGTGCCCTCTCGCTGTGACCAGGCGCGGCGCCCCGACCGGGACTCCGACCGGGGCTCGGTCACGGTCGAGTTCGCGGTCGTGCTGCCCGCCGTCGCACTCGTCCTCACCCTGCTCGTCGCGGCCGTGCTGGTCGTCGACGGACAAGGACGCCTGCAGTCGGCCGCCGCGGCGGCTGCGCGGGGCGTCGGGCGCGGGGACGACGCCGTCGGACTCGCCGCCGCCGAGCGGATCGCGCCGGGATCCTCCGTCACCGTCCGGCGCACCGACGACCTGGTGTGCGTCGACGCCACGCGCGGCGGCACCGGTCCGTTCTCGGCGCTGCCGCTCCGGGCGACGGCGTGTGCTGCGGCCGGGGGACGCTGACCGCGAGCGCGGTTCGGTGACCGTGCTCGTCGCCGCCGTCCTCGGCGTCGGGGTGCTCGTCGCGTCGTCGGCGCTCGCCGCCGCCGGACACCGCACGCAGGCAGTCCGGGCCGGGGACGCGGCCGACGCCGCCGCGACCTCGGCCGCTGCGGCGTCCGTCGGACTCCTGACCGGCTCGCCGTGCGACGTCGCCGAGCGGGTCGCGCGGGCGAACGGCTCGGCCCTCGTGGCCTGCGACCTCGCCGCCGTGACGGCCCGGGTTCGGGTGGTCGTCGACTCCGGACCGTTCGCCGTCGGCGCGTCCGCGGTCGCCGGTCCGGCGGACGACCACCCCGACCACCCCGACCACGGTGTGTATGGTGTGCCTGTCGGCCACCGGTCACCGATGTCCCGGGCGACCCGGACACGTTCGTGTCCAGGGCCGACCAGCACCACGGATCAAGGAGACACGTGCCAGGCACGAAGAAGCTCGTGATCGTCGAGAGCCCCGCGAAGGCGAAGACGATCGCGCAATACCTCGGTGACGGATACGAAGTCCAGGCCTCGGTCGGACACATCCGCGACCTCGTCGAGCCCAAGAACCTGCCGGCCGAGCTCAAGAAGGGCTCCCTCGGCAAGTTCTCGGTGGACGTCGACAACGGCTTCGAGCCGTACTACGTCGTGTCCGACGCCAAGAAGAAGACGGTCGCCGAGCTCAAGCGTGCGCTCAAGGATGCCGACGAGCTCTACCTCGCAACAGATGAAGACCGCGAGGGTGAAGCGATCGCCTGGCACCTGCTCCAGGTCCTCAAGCCGAAGGTCCCCGTCAAGCGGATGGTCTTCCACGAGATCACGAAGGAGGCGATCCAGCGTGCGCAGGAGGCCACCCGTGAGCTCGACACCGCCCTCGTCGACGCGCAGGAGACCCGCCGCATCCTCGATCGTCTCTACGGGTACGAGGTCTCGCCGGTCCTGTGGCGCAAGGTCGCTCCCGGCCTCTCCGCCGGTCGCGTGCAGTCCGCCGCGACCCGGCTCGTGGTCGACCGCGAACGCGAGCGTCTCGCCTTCGTCTCGGCCAACTACTGGGACCTCTCCGCTCGGTTCGAGAAGGCGGGGGAGTCCTCCTTCTCGGCGCGACTCGCCCGGATCCAGGGCACCCGCGTCGCCTCGGGGCGCGACTTCGACGACCGCGGTGCGCTCAGCGGTGACGTCGTGCGTCTGGACGAGGCCGCAGCCGCCTCGCTGACCACCGTGCTCGAGCGCGCCGGGGACGCCACCGTCCGCAGCGTCGACTCGAAGCCGTACACCCGCCGTCCGGCGGCACCGTTCACCACGTCGACCCTGCAGCAGGAGGCAGCGCGCAAGCTGCGCCTGTCGCCGCGGCAGACGGCGCGTGCGGCGCAGACGCTGTACGAGAACGGGTACATCACCTACATCCGTACCGACTCGGTCTCGCTCTCGAAGCAGGCGATCGACGCGGCGCGCAAGCAGGCGGCCGACCTCTACGGCGCCGCGACCGTGCCGGACAAGCCCCGTCTGTACGCGAGCAAGAGCAAGAACGCGCAAGAGGCGCACGAGGCGATCCGTCCCTCGGGCGACTCCTTCCGTACCCCGCAGGAGCTCCAGGGCACGCTCACCGGTGTCGAGTGGCGGCTCTACGACCTCATCTGGAAGCGCACCGTCGCCTCCCAGATGGCGGACGCCAAGGGTTCGACCGCGTCGATCGTGCTCGGGATCGCGTCGACCGAGTCGGTCGAGGGCATCACGTCGACCGCGAACGGCACGGACGCCGAGTTCACCGCGTCCGGCACCGTCATCACCTTCCGCGGGTTCCTCAGCGCCTACGAAGAAGGCCGCGACGAGGACCGCCACGAGTCGAGCGAGCGTGCCGGTCAGGACGTCGCGCTGCCCGATGTCAAGCAGGGCGAGCACCTCGAGGTGCACGACGTGCTGGCGAAGGGGCACGACACCACGCCCCCGCCGCGCTTCACCGAGGCCAGCCTCATCAAGACGCTGGAAGAGCTCGGGATCGGGCGTCCGTCGACCTACCCGACGATCAGCCCGACGATCATCGACCGCGGCTACGTGTCCCTGCGCGGCACTCAGCTCGTGCCGAACTGGATCGCGTTCAGCGTGGTCCGGTTGCTCGAGGAGTACTTCGGCGAACTGGTGGAGTACGACTTCACCGCCGAGATGGAAGAGGACCTCGACCGGATCGCCCGCGGCGACGCCGACCGGGTCGACTGGCTCAAGGGCTTCTACTTCGGTGGCGGCGACGACGACCAGCGTGGCCTGCGGACCGTCATCGACAACCTCGGCGAGATCGACGCGCGTGAGATCAACTCGGTCGAGCTCGCACCGGGCCTCACCCTGCGGATCGGTCGCTACGGCCCCTACATCGAGGTGCCGAGCGACGACCCGGAGAAGCCGCGTCGCGTCAACGTCCCCGAGGACCTGGCACCCGACGAGCTGACCGTCGAGAAGGCCAAGGAACTCGTCGACGCCCCCGTCATCGGCGACCGCGTCGTGGGCATCAACCCGGACACGGGCAAGGAGGTCCTGGCGAAGGACGGCCGCTTCGGCCCCTACGTCACGGAGCGCACCCCGGAGCCCGAGCCCACCGTCGACCCGAAGACCGGCGAGGTCGTCGACGCCGCCGCCGCCCCGGAGCCCGCAGCGGCCGAGCCCGCAATGGCCGAGGCCCCTGCCGAGACGACGACCGGCAAGAAGGCCCCGGCGAAGAAGGCCCCGGCGAAGAAGACGACGAAGAAGGCCGCGGCGCCCAAGGAACGGACCGCCTCGCTCTTCAAGTCGATGGACCCGGCGACCGTCGACCTCGAGACCGCGCTGAAGCTCCTCGACCTGCCCCGAGTGGTCGGCCAGGACCCGGAGACCGGCAACGACATCACTGCGCAGAACGGTCGCTACGGCCCGTACCTGAAGAAGGGGACGGACACCCGGACGCTCCCGGGCGAGGACGCGATCTTCGACATCGACCTCCCCGGTGCGCTCGAGATCTTCTCGCAGCCGAAGTACGGCGGGAACCGTGCCGCGAGCTCCGCGCTGAAGGAGTTCGAGGCGGACCCCGTGTCCGGCAAGCCGATCAAGATGAAGGACGGCCGGTTCGGCCCCTACGTCACCGACGGCGAGACGAACGCGACGATCCCGAAGGGCGAGGACGTCGAGGCGGTCGACCACGCCCGTGCGGTCCAGCTCATCGCGGACAAGCGCGCCAAGGGCCCCGTCAAGAAGAAGACGCCGGCCCGACGGGCTCCGGCGAAGAAGAAGTGACCGGACGGTTCATCACGCTCGAGGGCGGCGACGGCGTGGGCAAGACGACCCAGGCCGAGCTGCTCTCGGCGTGGCTCGCCGAACACGGCCGCACCGTCCTGCGCACCCGCGAGCCCGGCGGCACCGACCTGGGCCTCCGGATCCGCGAGATCGTGCTGCACGAGCGCGGGCACGTGTCGCCCCGGGCTGAAGCGCTGTTGTACGCGGCGGACCGCGCGCACCACGTCGAGACGGTCGTGCGTCCCGCGATCGCCCGCGACGAGGTCGTGCTGCAGGACCGGTACATCGACTCGTCGGTCGCCTACCAGGGCGTCGCGCGCGGCCTCGGCGCCGAACACATCCGCTCGGTGTCGGAGTGGGCGGCGGACGGCCTGGCGCCGGACCTGACGATCCTGCTCGACCTCGATGTGACGGTCGGACGCGCCCGGGTCGCTGCGGCCCGTGGCGACACGTTCGACCGCCTGGAGTCCGAGGCCGAGGCGTTCCACGAGTCGGTGCGACGGGCCTTCCTGGACATGGCGGCAGCCGAGCCCGACCGCTTCCTGGTGGTCGACGCCGGCGGATCCACCGATGACGTGCAGTGTGCCATCCGTGCCGCGGTCGCCCCGCTCGTCGCGATCGACCCGGCATGACCGTGGTCGCCCGCGTGACGGTGGTGCCCGCATGACCGTGGTCGCCCGCATGACGGTGGTCGCTGACAGGATGGTCCCGTGAGCGTGTGGGACGGCCTGACCGGTCAGGAAGAAGCAGTCGCCTCCCTCCGGAACGCCGCGGAGTCGACCGACGGCACCGGCGGCATGACGCACTCGTGGTTGATCACGGGGCCGCCCGGGTCCGGCCGGTCGAACGTGGCGACGGCGTTCGCCGCGGCCCTCGTGGGCAACGGTCCCGACGACGACCACACCCTGCAGCAGATCACCGCGAAGACCCACCCCGACGTGTCGGTGCTCACGACGCAGCGCGTGATCATCACGATCGACGAGATCCGGCAGCTCGTGACGTCGTCGTACTACTCGCCCTCGGTCGGGCGGTACCGCATCGTCATCATCGAGGACGCCGACCGGATGACGGAACGCACCTCGAACCTGCTGCTCAAGGCGCTCGAAGAACCTCCGGAGCGCACGGTCTGGATCCTCTGCGCCCCGAGTGAAGCCGACCTGTTGCCCACCATCCGGTCGCGCGTCCGCTCCGTGCGCCTCCGGGTCCCCGGCATCGAGTCCGTCGCCGACCTCCTCGTCGCCCGCACCGGGATCGACCGCGCCCTCGCGATGGACGCAGCGCGGCAGGCGCAGAGCCACATCGGCATGGCGCAACGCCTTGCGACGAGTGAAGACGCCCGCGATCGTCGACGCCGCACCCTGACGACCGTGCTCGGCGTCCGGAGCGTCGGTGACGCCGTGATGGCCGCTGCCGACCTGCTCGCCGTCGCCGACGAGGACGCCAAGGCCATCACGCAGCAGCGCGACTCCGAAGAACGCGACGCCGCACTGCGATCGCTCGGCATCGAACCCGGCGGCACGATCCCGCCGGCCCTCCGCTCGCAGCTCCGGCTGCTCGAGGACGACCAGAAGCGCCGTGCGACCCGCAGCCTGCGCGACGGTCTCGACCGCATCCTGGTCGACGTGTCCTCGCTGTACCGCGACCTGCTCCTGCTCGGTCTCGGTGCCCCGGCGGAACCCGTCAACCTGGCGATGCGCGACCACCTCGACCAGGCGCTGCAGTCGGTCACGCCGGCCGCGGCGCTCGAGGTGCTCGACGCCATCGCCCTCGCCCGGCAGCGGATCGCCGCAAACGTGGCGGCGTTGCTCGCGCTCGAGGCGCTGCTCGTCACGATCGCCCGCGTCCGGCACTGACCGCGACGCACACTCCCCGCAGCGAGTGGCGCATGGGACAATCACGGCATGCCCGACGCTGAACCCGGCCTGCGCGAACGGAAACGCCGTGCCACCCGCCGCGCCATCCAGGCGGCCGCGCTCCGCATCGCGATCGAGGACGGCCTCGGTGCGGTCACCGTGGACGAGATCTCGCGTCGAGCCGACGTCTCACCCCGCACGTTCTTCAACTACTTCCCGAGCAAGGAACAAGCGATCCTCGGAGACGACCCGGAGCTGCCGGACGACGCCGCGCTGCAGGAGTTCGTCGACGGGGGACCCGACGGTGACCTCCTGTCGGACCTCGGTGCGCTACTCGTCCACTCGACGCAGGAGCTCATCGAGGAACGTGGACTCATCGAGGAGCGCCAGCAAGTGCTCCGGTCGAACCCCGAGCTCTTCAGCCGTCGCATGGAGTCGATGAAGGAGTTCCAGGCCGAGATCCAGGCGGCGGTCGCCCGACGGCTCGAGCGCGAGGACCCCGAGCTCGCTGCGGACCCCGATGCGCTCCGCCGTCGCGCGCGCCTGGCGTCGATCGTGGCGCTCGGTGCGCTCCGGCACGCGTGGTGGGAGTGGTCCGGGTCCGAGGCCGGTTCGCACCTGGTCGACGAGCTCCGCAGGTCCTTCGCCGAGCTCGGCGTGCTCGTTTCGCGTTCACTCGTCTGAGCCTGTATAGTCATTGATCGTGCCGCTCCGGGTTCGGAGCGAGCGCGCCGCCTTAGCTCAGTCGGTAGAGCGATTCACTCGTAATGAATAGGTCGTCGGTTCGATTCCGACAGGCGGCTCCCACAGAAAGCCCTGTTCAGCACGCCTTCCTGGCTCAGCTGAACGGGGCTTCTTCGCGAGTGCGGTGCACACAGCAGTGCACACAACCGCACCTCGTTGGCCAGAGCCAAGCCGAGATCACGCACGTCATCCCGGGTGACGCCCGGGCACCCCGATGACCTCGAAGATGTCACGCTGCTCGTGATCGAGGTCGCCGGCAGATTCTTCGAGGGGGAGTGCGGTCCGGTCGTAGATGACGCCCCAGCTGCACGCGCGACGGCCCTGAGGCGATCTACCAGAGGCTTCGCGGTAGCCGCCCCTAGGTCCGCGCAGCGCGTCAAGCCGAGAGTTACCCAACCGTTACCGGCTTCGATCGGCGTACCTGCGCGGAAGTAGCACTAGTGACGTTTGACTTCGAGGCTGTCCGGGCACGACGCTCAGGGCATGACCTGGCAGGCGCTCGTGAGCGGACTCAGCGCCGAGAACCGCGCTGAGTTGGCTGCCGCGCTTGCCGACGTCGGAGTAGACGACGGCGAGCCGCTAGAGACGTGGCTACGCCACTGGTTCGCGCATATCCACTCGAAGAAGATCGCCCCGAAGACCATCGCCTCCTACCGGACCAGCATTGAGCAGTACATCGTGCCGGCGATCGGAACCGTAGGACTCCGTGCGCTCACGCCGACCCACGTCGGGCAGGTCGAGGAGTTCATCCGCGGCCGAGGACTGGGTGGCGCCAGCGCTCAGCAGGCCCACCGAGTGCTGTCCCTCGCACTCCGTGATGCCGCCCGGTACGAGCACATCCCGCGGAACGTCGCGACGCTTGTGAGCGCACCCAAGAAGAAGCCGGCGCAGCTCGTCGCCCTTACCGCCGACGACGGGGCTCGGATCCTCGAGAAGGTGCAGCACGACCGGCTCGGTTCACGCGCCGCCGCCGCACTGTTGACGGGGGCACGGCAGGGGGAACTCCTTGGCCTCGAGCTCGACCGTGTCACCGACGAGCTCGACCTGTCGTGGCAGTTGAAGCGATTCTCCTGGTCGCACGGTTGCATGAGGGCGTCGTTCGGGCCTCCGCGCTGCGGCGCACGGCAAGGGGCGAAGTGCCCTGACCGGTACCTGGCCGCTCCGGAGGATCAGGAGTTCCGCCACCTGACGGGTGGACTGTGGCTATCCCGGCCGAAGTCCGCCGCCGGGTGGCGTTTAGTCCCGCTGGTCGATCCGCTGCGGTCGATCATCGAACGGCGTGTGCGTGTTGCTGCGTCGGAGCCGAACCCGCACGGGCTGCTGTGGACCTCCGACCCGAAACGCAGTCGGCAGGGCGGTGTTCTCCCTGTCGATGGCTCTCCGATCGACCCGCGCGACGACAACCGCGCGTGGCACGACATGCTGAGGAGAGCCGGCGTGCAGGACGCTCGACTGCACGACGCACGCCACGCCGCCGTCGACCTGCTCTACGCAGCCGACGTCTCCGAGGCCGTGATCAGCGACATCGTCGGCCATTCGGCGGTCGCGATGTCCAGGGCGTACCGCTCGCGAGGAGACCGTGGCGCCCAACGCGCGGCCCTCCAAGCGATGGCGCGACTCGTCACTCCGACCGGTCCATCATCATCAAAAGGGGGAACACCATGAACCGTCACGCCAGAATCGCGTCGGTCTTCGCTGCTGCAGCCGCCATCGGCATCCTGCTCGCTTCATGCAGCGGTGGAGGGGTGACCGATCAGGGCGAATCGGCGGGCGCTTCTACATCGGAGACGAAGACGACCGCGCCGACCCCCGTCGAGCACATCGCCGACACATGGACGTTCGACTACCAGGGAGCGACCGGCACGTTCAAGCTCAGCGGCGACCCGAGCAACGCTGATGTCGCAGCAGTCGAAGCGGCCCGTGCTTCCGTCGATGGGGAAGCCGTCACCTTGGTGCCCGTTGAGCTCGACAACACGGCAGGCACCGAGGATCTCAACATGTACGGCGTCACCATCGTCACGAAGGACGGCCAGCAGATCGAGAGCATCGACCTTGCCGACAAGTTCTCCGCCTGGGAAGACGCAGCCGGAGACGATGTCGACAAGTACAACGCCCTCGTTGACGTCAACAACAAGTACACCCTGTTCGACCTCGCACCAGGTGCGAAAGGCACCGCTCTCCTCGCGTTCGACGAACCTGTCACCTCCGCATGGCGGGTCACTGTGATGCCCGCCGGAGGATTCGACGAAGTCGAAGCCAGCCCCGGTCAGTAAGCCGGCCCCGACGGCGAGATACTGGGTCGGTGACGAAAGTAGTAGGCACCCTCCGGTCAACCGAGACGCAAGAGTCCGAAGGCAGCGGCGACAACATCACTGAAGCTCGACAGGCCGCTATCGCGGCGTTGAACCTCGACGGGTTCGAGCTGCAGCAGGTGAACACGGTCACCAGTAAGGCGACGGGGGAGACCACGATCAAGGCTCACGCCCGGTCGACCGCGACGAAGCCGCATGAAGCCAGCGGCGCGAACTACTCAGCTGCGCTGCAGGCCTACTTTGCATCGATCCCCGAAGGGTGGCAGTCGCAGAACCTGCGAGAGGTCGAGTAGCAGTGAGTTCGACAGAGGACACCAACGGTGAAGACCTCAGCAGCCACGCGGAGCTGGTTTTCATCTACGAGGCGATCGAGCAAGCCGCGGCCGCTGTGCGTGCCCGCCGAAGGATGGAACGGGAGCTGCTTCACGGAACCACCGACGAATTCTGGGATGCAGTCGAGCAGCTTCTGAACGCCGCGGTGCGTGTGGCCAATGTCTTCTGGACGTCCTCGACCAACTCGAAGGTCAAGCGTCGGTCGAGAACTCTCAGAGCTCGCCTCGACCTAGAGAGCGTGAGCGCATTCTCCGATCTCCGAGAGGTGCGGAACAGCTTCGAGCACATTGACGAACGCATCGACGCGTGGGCGGAGCGCTCCGGAGAGTTTTTCTTGGACCGCACCATCCTGGGTTCGCGGGGATCGACCTACGTCGGCGACGATGCCGAGATGGTGGACCGCAATACCGCACGCAGTTACCACTCCGACACAAACGAGATCCGCGTGTTTGGGAAGTCCGTGTCGGCGGACGCTCTCGTCAACGAGGTGATCGTGCTCCGCCAGCACTTGAAGGACAAGACCGGACGGTGACGTCGGTGGCTACGTCCATCATCAGCTTCATGGCCGAGCACCGGTGGGCTGCACCTCAGCACCAAGACGTTCCCGTCTACGCGGCGGCATCACTGCCCCTCGACCAAATTGGTGAACCGGAGCAGCTTGATGCGCGGGAGCCGGTCTGGATCGACCGTCTGACTTTTGACCAGGTCGGTGAGCTCGGGAGGGTCAAGGCATTCGCCGTCGCCCGCTCCGACGTCGCCGTGTATGTCGAGATCTCTTGGCAGGGCCGGCTGCAGCGAGCTTGGGTGCCGCGTTCCAGCGTGACCAGGCGCAAGCTCGCACCGCGTCGAGACTGATGGCGCGCAGACGCCGTGACCGGTGGGCTCTCGGCCCCGCCTACTCACTCCCCGAGCTGGCACGGGGCGGCCCCGACTACGACGTCGCCCCACCCGACCCCGTGCTCGCCTGGGTGCAGTTCCCCGACCGGATACTCGAAGTAGAAGCCCGCGTCATCGCGTACACGGAGCGCGCGGTGCTCGTCGAGTGGGGGTTCTCGCAGGCGGCCGAGTGCGCGTGGGTGTGGCGGGACGCCGTGCAACCCCATTCAAATTCCTAGTCCGTGCGATCTCGCTTCTTCTCCGCGTTCAGTCGAACGCCTTCGGGAATCATCGAGTACAGGCGTTCTGCCTCCGCAGGCTGCACGATGACCTCCTCCACGATCGAGTTGATCGCGCCGAAGACAGGCTCCACCAGCTCCGCTGCGTCCCCTTCGAGGTAGAGCCCAACGAGCTCCGACGAGCCGTCGCCATGAAGCGAATCGTTCCCGACGTATCGAACGACGGTCAACAGCTTCCAAAGAGTCGGAGAGACGACAGAGGAGAGCTTGGCGATCAGGTCGTCCAGCCGCGCTTCTGGGCTCGACTCTGGCAAGGCGCGGAGTAGCCGCTCGAGTGCCGCTCGAGCCAGTGCCGCAGCGGCTCGCCGTGAGTGTGGCAGCACTGCCGCAGCTTCGACGTAGAGCTGCTTCGCTCCTTCGGGCATGGCTTCATGTGGAGGCGGCGTTCGGCTACGTGAGGGGTAGATGAGCTCATCCCCCCGCCACACGCTGCCCTGCGAACAAGCGGCGCACACTGACAAGTGCCATTCGAGTAGCACGCCGTTGTGCTTGGCCGCATCGCTGCTTTTCATCAATTCTGTGCCGACCACTGTGAACACGCCTTGGGTGTCGTCGACCGTTAGATAGCCCGCCACGACTTCGTCTCCCGCGTAGACGGAAAGCTCTTTGACCACGTGGTAGGAGTCACGCGTACACCGAGGGCATACGAACGAGGATGCTGGCTTCGGGGACTGTTTGGTGATCGACGGTGTAACGAAGCCACGTGCGGCAGGATTTGGCATCTGAGTCCTTGTCTCGGTGAACGTGAGTCTCCGAAGGATAACCAAGACCCAGACACGGGCGTGAAGGTGCAACTCTCGCTCGCGGGATGCGAGTCGGCGTGAGTAGCGTCGCTGATGTGATGGAACTCCTTGACCAGATCGACGCAGCAGCCGGCGGGCGCAGCTACTACTTGGCCCTCATGGGGGCACTCACGGTGCCGGATATCGCCGGTGCGCTCGCCTCCCCGACCGGTAGGGCGTCGGCCCGCTCCTACGAGAACTGGGTGCAGGGGAACTTGCCCTGGTGGGGGGACACGGACCGGGCAGGGCTTTTGTACCACTATCGGAGCACCATGCTCCACCAAAATCGGGCCTCCGCCGACGAGCGCAAGGGCTTACCCCGCCTGCTGTTCCGCGAACCCAATTTGGAGTACAACGTGCTCGTACACAACGCCTCGATCACGAAGGGCGAGAGCCGTGCCATCATCATTGACACTCGCGAGTTTTGCAACGAAGTGACCTCCGCAGGGCGAGTTTGGCTCGATAGGAATTCCCATGATGGTCATGTTGTGCGGAATCTCGACCAATCGCTCCGTCGATATGAGCACGGCTTGTCGCCGTTCATGACGGGTGTGTCGTTGATCGGGTGACCGGCGACCGGAGGCGCAAACAGAGCCCCGTTCGGCCCCGAAGTGGGGTCGAACGGGGCTGTCGCTTCAAACGCTTGATCTGTCGTACACTCGCGACGTGGAGACACCGATCGCTCGATTCGCTAATTGGTGGCACCTGCGCCGCACGCTGTGCGTCGAGTGTCGACAGCAGCCGCGCGGTCACGGTCGGTTCTGCTCTGAAGAGTGCAGCACCGAGGCCGGCTATTGGCAGGCGATCGCCTAGGCCACTTCGATCGCTCGAGCCACAGCCGTAGCGATGTCGACGTACCCAATCGTTGACGGGTGCAGACCATCGGAGTACATGCCGAGCGGCTGCGACTCTGCGTACGAGCCGAACCTTCCGAGGATGTCGACGAAGCCGACTCCCTGTGTCCGCGCAAACCCCGGAAGCGCATCCCTGTACTGCCGCTCGAGCGCATCTTCCGCAGGCGTGTTCGAGGGCACGACGGACAGAAGCATCACTGACCCAGAGGCTTTCGCGGCCGCGATGGTTGCAGCGACGTTCGCCAGGTAGGCATCGACGCTGACCGCCATCTTGGCGTCGTTGATCCCGAGCATGATCAGGGTGAGGTCAGGTGCGTACGCACGGATGGCAGCTGCGGATCCGCTGCCCGTGACGGCGCCTTGCACGCTGCCCCACTGGCCGGATGCGCTGCCGGAGACGCCGACGTTTCCAACTCGGGCGTTGGGAGTCGCCGCGACGTAGGCATCCACTCCCAGTACCGCGACGGGCTTAGGCGTGGGGTTGTAGAAGTTGACCACGTGGTTTGCGGTCGCGACGGAAGCCGTGACCGTGACCTTCTGCACGCTGCCGGCGGCGCCGGATGTGTCCACGTCGATCTTCTCGCCAGTGTCGAGTTCGACGTGGAGTGTGCCGTAGCCGCCCGTTCCGAAGTAGTAAACGTCGAAGGTGTCGGCGAGCGCCCCCGGGGTGTAGCTGGCCAGGCCCACTCCGGGGTTGTCAGACATGAGAGCAAGGCTGTCGGCCCACCCGAACGAGTTGATGACGGCCCACCCACCGAGGGACCAGCGAGGGTCTTCTACCTGCCGGGGCGGGATTGAGAGGCCGGCCCGCGCCGGGACTCCAGCTGCCAGCGCTGCCACGAGGCGTGACGGGTACGACAGCGCAGAGGAAGTGCCGTAGCCAGCGGTTGTTGAGTCGCCGACGCAGAGGATCTTCGCGGAGCGGGTGCCTGCTCTCACCCCAGCAAACGCTGCACGGGCTCTCCCCATGCTGGCGACCGTGAAGTTCCCCTCTCGACCAGCCGCTTGGGCGACGGCGGCACCTTCCGTGGTGGAGATGTCGACGATGTTCGAGGCTAGAGCCGAGCGGACGACAGTGGGGAGCTGGCCGTCTGCGCTCGAGAGCGTGGCGGCGGGGAGATCGTTCCACATCGTGAACCCGTCGCCGATCTTCACGACCCGGTTCGTCTCGTCGTACCCCCACTCACCAGACGACAGGGGACGCCCACTACCCGCCCAGTAATCCGCGCTTCCACGCCGCATCAGAATCGTGGCGAAATCCGTTGCCATGCTGGCCTCTCTCCAAAGTCTTGTGATGCGTCAGACGTCGCGCGTCGTGTCGCTCTGAAAGTCAGCACGGAACTGCGCGATCCCGTGCTCATCGAACGTGCCGTCCAAGTCGTCCTCAGCCAGCAACTCCCGGATGTGCGCATCCACCGCCGGCGGCTCAACAGCGGAACCCCACTGCGCCCGCACCGCCCGGATGTACTCACGGAACGCCTGACGCACCGAACGGAGCGTCCGCACCAACTGCGCGTACCCAGTCTCGAGACGCCCGATACGGTCCTCGTACGGCTGCACCGCCTTCGCGACAGCCGCCTCCACCCGGTCGTTGACGTACTTGTCGAGCTCCGTCGCCTGCGCGAACTGCGTCGTCGACTCCTGCGCCCGGTTCTTCGCTTCCTCAACCCGCGTCGACCGACGTGAGGTCCAGATCGCGAAGACACCAGCGATCACCGCGACAACAACCGGGGCGACGTACGGAAGCCAGTCCTTCACTTCCACTGGTGCACCTCCCGGTCACGAGCGATGTCAGTCACCCTCCACGCTGGCATCACGGCCATCGCGAAGATCGCCCAACCCACACCAGCACGGCCGATGTCACCACCGACGATCCCCGCGAGGAACACCGACCCTGCGTACAGCAGCAGCAGGCCGAGCATGAAGCACTTGCCCCAGAACTCGATCCGCCACAACCGGTTCGGGAACGCCACCCCAACGAGACACACCAGTCCCGTGATGGACAGCATCAGCCCGAACGACTGCGCGTACCCCTCACCGAACGAGTCCCGCAGCGCGGGGATGCCGCCGAGGTAGCCGAAGATCCCGAACCCGATCGCGAACAGGTCGAACGCTGGCAAGCCGATTCGGAGCAGCCAACGAACCCGATCGTCGGACTCGTCGACCCCGTTCGGACCCCAGATGGATGCAGCAACGAGCCGCCTGAACAAGCGCATCATGCGCCCCTCTCGGTACGGGTCGGGCGGTCAGGCGGAGTGCTTCGGTTCGCCGTCATCCCCGAGGCCATCACCCTTCACGAGAACGTCACCAGTACCAGGCGCATCGGGAGCGGTGTTCGTCGGCAACCACGCACCCACGAACGCGAGCACGAACCCTCCGACCACGGCCGAGATGATGACACCCACCTCGGCGCCGTCCACCTTCCCGTCCGCGAAGATGCCACCCAACGAAACGGTGCCCGCTCCGGTGATCGCACCGGCCACACCAGCCGCGTACGCCTTCTTCGCGCGCGCCAGGCTGAACTGTTCCTTCAGCGAAGACCCCACACTCGGGTCGATGATCTGCGACATGAGTTCTCCTACTTGATCTTCTTGAGGGCGGCGCGGATCACTTCGATCTGCAGGTCGTTGAACGCTGCAGGTTCGTCAGCGGTGGACTTCTCCACACGGACCAGAAGGTCCCGCACTGCGCGTCCGTCGAACAGTTGACCGGCGACGCGAAGCGAGCCGATCTTCCAGGTGCCGCCAGTCGCTCCGATGAGCAGCCATGCGGTCCCTCCCTTGATGCACTTCATGCCGATTGCCTCCTTGGGTGCCGGCTCCACGCCGGGGATGGATTCTGCGATGGTCCCCATGAGCGGGGGATTCGTGATGGGCGGCAGCTCGGCGTCGTAGATGCCGTTGCAGTGCCACGCCTCGTACACACGGAACAGAGCGCCCGTGTGCTGCACGCCACGGCGGTCGAGGATCCGGTACAGCTGGGGCCACTCGTCGCCGGTGAGTGGCCGGTTCGATCCGTCCTTGCGGGTGATGCCGAAGTCGACAGCGGTCCCGATCTGCGGGCCGTGGGTCGACGTCCCCGGGTACGCAGCAAGAGCGCCGCGTCCCTGCAGGTACAGGTTGTAGAGGTCCCACTGCCGGTCGAGCTCCCGCACACCCTCGTTCGGGGTCAGGTGCTCACCGTTGCCCTTCAGGACGTCGCGGTCGAACTCGAGCGCTGCGGATCGCAGCTGGTCAGCGAGGTACTGGTCAGTGACGGTCTGCATCCGACCCCGCGGCGAGGTCGGGGTGCCGTCGCTGTACGAAGACACCCCGATGGGGTACCTGTTCGAAGCCATGCGGCCTCCTCATGAAGAAAGCCGCCCCGATGGGACGGCTGATGGGTGAGCTAGTGGATGGGTGTCAGGCGACGCGGACCACGTTCAACGAGAACGTCGGCGCCAACTGCTTCCCAGTGGTCTGGAACCCGTAGATCCGGTACCCCGTCGAAGAAGTCACCTTCGTCGGGAACGTCACCGACTCCCGGTCCTCCCCAGAGCCGAACGCTCCACGCGCGTACGGTTCCGCACCACCATCCGGGGAGCCGATCTCAACGAACGAACGTCCCGTCGCTTTCTGCGGCAACACCATCGTCGCCGTGATCTCGTAGATGCCCGCGTCGAGCGTGAACACACCCGAATCGGCCATGCTCATCCACGAATCGTTGTCCGCCGACGACACCGTGAAGCCGAGCACCGCAGAACGGTTCCCGTTCGCCATCGCCGTTGAACGCTGACCACGCCAGTACCCCTGCATCGGACCGCCCACCCACTGCGGGGAAGCCAACGACCCCGACGCGCGGAACGTGCGCCGCACATCGGTCGCAAGGATCTCCGTCCCGTTCAGGAACATCAACGGATCCATCTGCTGCAGATCATCCGCAGACGACACCACCAGGCGAGGCTGCACTCGAGGTCGGGGAGAGTACAACGCAGCCGCAGCCAACGTCTGCCCCGACTGCCGGACGAACATGTGCAACGGCAGGAACACCTGCCCCGCCGTCAACGGCACCGTCGTCCCCTTCAACACGACCAGCTTCACCGGCAGGTTCGTGTTCGCCGGGTCGTACAGCAACCCGATGTGGTACTTCGTGGTCGACGTCACCGCCGGCACCGACAACGTCACATCAGCGTCGATCTGATGGCCGAACCCGTTCACCACAGCCCGGCCGAAACCGGACCGTGTGGACCGTCTGATCGTCACCGTGTCGTTCGTGTTCACCACGATCGCGTACGCACTACCCCAGTCGTCGAGGATCCCGTTCGACGTCGCACCGACCGTCTGCCCCCACGCAGCGTTGGTGAGGTCCAAACCGACGATCGGGAATGAGCTCTCCGTCATCTCTTCTCCTTCAGATCGCTTGCAGGGCCTGCAGTTGCCGCAACGCACGTGCAACGTCAGCGTTGGTTTTCGTTGTCCAGTTCGACGAGTCCCGGGAACCGACCATCGCGGCGACCGTTTCCGTTGGGGAACCTGCCTGCGTTTGGACGGTGGTGGTCACTTCACGGACCACGTTCGACAGGTCCATGCCGTCGATCGACACGCCGATGCGGTCACCGACCCGCCAGTCCTGCCGGTACTTGATGTCCGCCGTCTCGGTGACGGTGAACGACACTGCGACAGGGTTCGCGCCGTCAGCCAGCGCATCGGTTCCCGCCTGCGTCAGTTCCGCCGTGTCGGTCGTTTGTCGCTGATCGATGAGGGATTCCACCTTCATGCCCCACAGCGTCTCCGCAGTCACGTCGACCTTCTCGACGAACAGACGGTTCACGCCCTGCCCGCCACCCGCAACGATCGCGTCAGTGACGGTCGGACGTGACAGTGTGTACGACCAGTCATCACCAACGAGCCCCGCGGTGAAGTTCGTTGCCGCACCGAACCGGATGTTCGCGGTCAGGTCACGCACCGGACGGACCGTCATCCCCAAGTACGGGGCGGTGTCCTCACCGTGGACAACATCCACATGCAAACTGCCCGACTCCGACACGTCACCGACCGTGTTGCTGAGCAGGTCCAACCGTCCCTTGATCGACACGTTCTTCCCACGCCCCTGAGACGCCGGGACACGGAGACTGTTCACCCGTCTCGAGGTGAGCGCTCCGGGGCCGATGTTCGCGTTGACGTAGCCGAGGAGAACTGTTTCCGCCGGCCCCGACCGGTTGTCGTACGCAGCGGGCTGCGCAGTGATCGCTTTCGTCGGGTCGGGGTAGATGATCCGCCCACTGAGGATGTCCGCGTCGGACACACCCGACACCGTCGACACCGTCGCGCCACGCTGGATCGACGTCACCGGCCCCGACATCACCACCACCGAACCGGACACATCCGAACGGGTGAGGATCACCCCAGCACCAGGAACCAGCAGCCCCCGCAAACCCTCGTTGCGGGCAGTCACCGACCACGTCCCCGAAGCCGTCCCCGTGACGTTGTGCCGCTCCACGACGATCAGCTGCGACCAGTACCGCACCGGATCCGACGTGCGCACCAAGCTGATGCTCCGCGGCTGGATCATCCACGTCACCATGCCGACACGAACCTCTCCCACCACGACACCGTCATCGACGTGCCATCACCCGACGAGTTCAACGCAACATCCATCACGTTCCCGCCAGGCATCAGCGGCGAGAACGTCGAGGTGAACGCGATCTTCGACCACGCCACCGCACCATCAAGACGAGCCGAGCGGCGCCGCGGGTCAGTGACCAACTGCAGCTGCGACCCAGCAGGGATCGCAGAATTCATCACCACGTTCGTACCCGGGAACGTCACCGAAGCGAGCGTCGCCGGCCCCGACACGTCCATGTCCATCCACGCAGGCACGTCCCCCTGCACGACGATCTGCATGCCGTTCCCGATGACAACCGCAGGGGTCAACGCGCGAGGCCACGGCGCGATCCCAGTCCCGTTCCCGAGGAAGATCTCCCCGTCCTGCACGGTGAACGTCTGCGACGTCTTCTCTCGTGCATGGAAGAACGGATCCGCGGCAACCAACGTGAGCCCGAACTTCTGCCACCGGGTTCCACCATCCGCGCCGCCACCAGCGCCTTCCATCCCCGACTTGTACGTCACGTCGAGGAGACGCTCACCCTTCGACGACAGGACGCCGAGCCGGAACGCACCAGTCGCACCCACACGGGGCGCGAACCAGTTCGTGGTCAGCATCCCGCGGAGCTCATCAAGCTCCGCGAAGAACGCCGCTTGCGACTCGTCGGACGCGAACTTCATCGGGAGGAACACTTCCCGCTCGAGGATGTTCTCCTCCTGAATCCAGGAACCCGGGATTCCCGGCGTCGTTGCCGTCACAACATCGACCGGCGGCAGGTACAAGCCGGTGACGCCCGGCATCAGGATCCGTTCCGCGTCAACGTTCAACGGGATGACCGTCTGCCCGTCCATCGACTCGAGCCAGTACACCCGCGTGTCCTCACGGGGCAGGACCGGCGGTGTCGTCGGGAACGACACATCCGACCCTGCCCCGTTGCCGTCCACGACGTTCGCGAACACGTCCGACGGGTTACCCCCATCGAGGATGCTGTCGAGCACCTGGGACGGTGAACCGCCATCGATCAGAGTCGCCATCAGGTGCCCTTTCGTTAGCCGTTCGCCAGCACTTCGCGGCGGTGCATCCAGTCCTCGAACTCGCGGATCGCGCCACGGTCCGGGTTGTTGAACGTTGGCGCGTACGTGTTGCCGCCGCCACCGCTTTCGGTTGAGACGATCTCCCGCAGTGTCTGCATCGGCAGCGCAACCTCCGGGTCGCGGAGGTTGTTCTGCACCAGAGACAGCCCCTGGGGGAGCACACCGCCCTTGTCGTACAAGGTGGGGGTGAGGCCGCCGACGATGCCGCCAGCAGCCATCCCGCCGCCCGAAGGACGGCCCTTGTACTCGAAGTGCCACGGCTCACGCTGCGCGAATGACAACCCGGTCGGGTACCAGCCGAAGCGGGGACCGTTCGAACGCATCCACGCCTGCGAACCACCACCGACGTCAGCCGCGTTACCGAGTCCGTGCACCGAGGTGCCCGGGGTGGCTGCGAGGTTCCCGCCGGCCCGGTACATCGCGTACCGCTTCTGCTGGTTCGCGAGATCCCGGTAACCCTCCGTCAACGACAGGCCACCACCGAACGCCCGCTGCATCGCCTCCCACGCGACCGCAGCAGCCTTCCGGAGATACCCACCGATCGGACCGACACCAGAACCACCCGTGAACCCGGTGACCTTCGACAGCGCCGACTTCGGCAGCTGCCCGTTCTTCCCGGACCCGCCGAAGTTCCCGACATCGCCGCCGCCCATGTTCTTCAACACGGACACTGCGCCCGACAGGAGCTTGTTCCCCATGCCCGCTGCAGCGTCGACCATGCCGCCCGAACCGGGGATGTTACCGATCACGGACTTCACGAGCTTCCCGAGAGTCCCCATGGGGTCCGATACGACTTGCGACGCGGTCTCCGCGGCGTTCTTCGTCCAGTCCCACGCGTTCCCCGCAGCACCCTTCGTCCACGACCAGGCAGCCTTCGCACCCGCGAGGAGTCCGTTCCCGTTGCCGCCATCGGAACCGGAGTTCTTCTTGACGACACCGCCCTTCGCGTAGCCCGTCATCTGACGGACAGCGGAGGCGCCACCGGAGTTACCGGCAGCGTTCAGTGCATGGATCGTGGACGGTCCAAGACCGCGAACGACCTCGGGGACGAGGACACCTTCACCGCGACGCATCGGCGTCATCACGTCGTCACGCTTCGCGGCCTGGTAGCCGGGGATCACACCACCACGGGCGAACCCGTCAGGCAGGCTGACCTTGTCGATCTTCTTCGTCCCGAAGAACCCAGCGACCTTGTTGAAGTTGCCGATGAGGGCCTTGTTGATGACCGTGTCGACGACGAACTTGATCGGGATCTTCGCGGCAGTCTTCACCGCGTTCCACGCCTTCGCGATGCCGTCCTTCATGACACCGAACGCAGCCGGGATCGTGACCTTCGCCACGTGTGCGAGCTTGTCGAACACAGGCTTCAGCCAGGACCACAACGCACCGACAGCTACCCGGATGCCGAGCATCGCCGGAGCGATGATCGACCGGTCAAGCCAGGTGAAGATCGGTCCGAGGACACCCCGAATGTAGGAAGTCGCCACGGAGAAGATCGCCCGCACCCGAGCCCACCACGCTGCGGTTACGGCGCTGATTGTCGCGAACGCTGTCCGCACGATACTGCTGACCCAGGTGAATGCGACACCGAAGGTGCCACGGAGGAACAGGACCGCCGTGTTGAACACGGTCGACGCGAGCCCCCACCACCACCGGATCCCCGCAGCGATCGCAGCGAACGCGGTCTTCGCGACTGCCGAGAAGAACGTGAACGCCGGGGCGAGCACGAACTTCAGCATCGCGATCGCGAGGTCGAAGACTGCGGACGCCGTGTTCCAGAACCAGCCGATGACTGCTGCGATCCCGCGGAACACGGGCATGGTGATGTTCTGCCACCACCACGTGAGCACGGCGCCGACAGCACGGACGACGGTCATGATGCCCGAGAAGACGGGCTTCAGGATCGTGTCCCACATCCACGTTGCCGCTGTCCCGATGCCGGTCAGTGCCGGCACGAACACGGTCTTCCACAGCCACATGGCGGCTGTGCCGACCGCCTTCGCTCCGACCTGAATCCCAGTCCAGACGGCGTCGACTGCAGTCTTGAACCAGCCAAGGTTCTTGTACGCCCAGACCACACCGGCGACAAGCGCTGCGAGGGCAGCGATGGCGGCGACGATCGCCACGACCACCAGCCCGATCGGATTCGCGAGGAGAGCTGCGTTGTACGCCCACTGCGCTGCGGTGGCGATGGCGACGGCACCGCGCCACAGCCCGAAGACCGCGACTCCTGCCTTGCCCGCCAGCCCCTGAGCCTGCGTTGCAGCTGCAGCGCCGTAGGAAGCGAGCGCGAAGCCTTCCTGAGCGCGCTTCGCGATCAGGGTGGCAGCGGTGACAGCGCCGATGATCCCGGGGATGACCTGCATCGACCAGTAGGCAGCGACAAGGAAGCCGACGGCGCCAGCGGCGAGCCCGACGATGATCTTGTGCTCCCGCAGGAACCCCGTAACGCCGACGAGCAGCGGTCCGATCATCTGCATGGCTGCCGCAGCCGCACGGAGCCCCAGCACGAAGATGCCACCGACCACCGCGGCAACCGGAGCGACCGCGACAGCGATGTTCTTCAGAGAAGGAATCAGCGACTGAGTCGTGAAGGCCCAGATGTCGCGGAACGCCCCCACGATGACCGTGCGGGCAGCCTGCACACCCGACACGACCGCAGGGTCAATCCCGGAGATCGGTGCGGACACCTTCCCGGTGAACGCGAGCTTCCCGAGTCCACCAGCGATGCCGAGGAACTTCGTGACCCTGTCACCGGCACCGTCAAGGCCGCCAGCGATCCCGTTGACCGCCGCCTCGAGGGCCGGGGTCACGGTCTGGTAGATGCCAAGCGCGACGTCTTCAAGCTGCGACTGCAGCTTGTCCATCGCACCGCCAAGACCCTTCATCTTCGACTGCGCCACAGCAGCAGCACCACCCTGACGGGTCACAGCGCCAGCCATCGCGTCGAAGTTCGTCGCACCGGTCTTCGCAAGCGCAGCGACCGCAGCGAGCGGTTCACGGCCGAACGCGAGGACCGACTGAGCAGCGAAGTCCTCCTGCGTCATCGTCTTCCGCGCTTCCGCAAGCGACTCAATGACCGCGCGGAGACCCACGAACTTGCCCTGCTGATCAAAGACCGACAGGTTTAGGGCGTCGACAGCCTTCTGCGCCTGCTTCGACGGCCGCGCCAAAGACGCGAGCATCCCCCGGAGAGCAGTACCCGCCGTGTCGCCCTTCAGGCCGTTGTTCGCGAGGATTCCGATCGCCGAAGCAGTGTCGGAGAGGCTGATGCCGAGCGTGTTCGCGACCGGTCCGACGTACTTCATCGACGTCGCGATGTCGTCGACACCACCAGCTGCAGCGTTCGCCGTGTTCGCGAGGACGTCGGCGACCATCGACGCGTCCTTCGCCGCGAGGCCGAACTGATTGATGGAGTTCGCCTGGATCTCAGCAGCACGCCCACCCGACACCTGCGCTGCCGCAGCGAGCTGGATCGTGCCCCGGGCCGCATCCATTGCGTCCCGGGCGGACAGGCCACCCTTGGCGAGCTCGAGCATGATGTCCGCAGCGTCCTTGCCGGACGTCGCAGGAAGAGTGAGGTCGGAACCGAGCTGGCGGGCCGTGCGGCCCACTTCCACCATCTGCTTACCGGTGAGATTCGCGACAGCCTGCAGCTCGTTCATCGTCGCCGTGTACTCGTTGCCGAGCTTGATGACCTGCCCGGCGCCGATGATCGCACCGAACCCGGCAGCCATCCCCGCGAGCGGCTTCAACGTCGCCAGAGCAGTCGCCGCGACGTTCTTCGCGCCAGCAGCGACCTTCCCCAGCCCAGAAGACAGGGGAGCGCCAGCAGCAGCAAGCCGGCCGAACCGGGACTGCATCAACGCGGTCTGCTTCGAACCCTGAGCCTGCGCAGCCGACAACTGCCCGGTCACGGTCTTCTGCTCGTTGAACGCAGCCTTCAGCTGATCCTCAACCGCAACAACCTTCATGCCGGCGAGCTGCTGCTTCCCACGCGCCGACGTGAGCTGCTGCTCCGCCTTCAACGCCTGCGACGACGACGCCGTGTACTTCTTCCGCTGCTCAGCGAGACGAGCCTCAGCCGCCTGCACACCGACAGCGGCAGCCTTCTCCTCCGAACGCGCCTTCGCGATCGCGACCTTCTCCGACTGGATCGCCTTCGCCGCACGCTTCGACGCGACCTCGAGCTCCGACACCAGAGTCTTCGCCGCCGACGTCGAACCGCCAGCCGCGACACCAGCCGAGAACTGACGGCCAGCAGACAGGCCCGCGGTCTTCGCCGCGGTACCTGCCTGCTTCGTCATCGTCGATGCGAACTTCGACATCGACGGGAGCACATCGAGCCACACAGCTGAACCGGCCACAACGCACTCCAATGTCTAGTTGTTGACGAACCAGCCCGCCTCAACGACGGCCATCTCGGCCCGCTGCTGCGCTAAATACTCGGCGTCCGCTTCGTCCTGCTCGGTCGGCTCCACGACAGGAGCAGGCAGCAGGTCCGGCTTCGGGACAGCCGACTTCGACAGCGCCGACTGCACCGTGTACAGCAGCACCCGCATGATCGAGTTCGTGTCCCGCGCGATCCAGTCGGAGTCCTGCCAGTCCGTGTCCCGATGGGCACGGTGGAACGCTGAATCGGTGGGTAGCCCTTCGACGAGGACCCGCAGCTGCCGGGTGCTGATGCGCCCCTGCAAGTACTCCGCCAACGGATCCCGCGGCGAGTACGTCGACTGCAGCGCAGCGTCCCCGGGACCCTGATGGTCACCGAGGAGTTGCAGCATCGCCTCCGCGCGGACCTGCACAGCGACAGGGTGCGTCGCCGGCAGGTCCGCGATCTCGAGGTCGAAGTCGTCGAGGTCTACCCCCGTCAGTTTCCCTGCGAGTCCTTCAGGTCCTGGCCGACAGCGATCATCACGAGGTTGATGCCCTCGTCGGTGCCGCCCTGCTCGATGAACTTCTCGTACTGCTCGTCACCGAGGAGGATGCGGCCCTGAGCGGACTCGTCTTCGTCGTCGGCGCCCTTCAGCGCCTTCTTCGTTGCGGTGTCGTAGAAGTACGGGTGGGGCAGGTAGAACGCCTCACCACCCTCTTCCACGAAGATCTCGATCGTGTCGCCGCCGACGGACTCCTCGACCTTCCGCCGAGCGGCGGCGAGGGTGTACGACGTGCGACGGTTCTTGTCAGCCTTGCTGGTCATGCTGGTCTCCTAGTGAGCTTGGTGAGCTCGTGAGCAGGGGTAACAGGTGGCGGCGGCGCAGCTCACCAAACGACGCCGCCACCTGGTCTTGGGGGAGGGTCAGCCGCCGGAAACGACGACACCGCCGGCAGCGGTCTGAGCCTCCGTGTACGACTTCCCGACCACCGGGTCCTCGTAGATCGTGAAGGTGCGGTTCACCTCTTCGACGTCGGAACGGTTCAGCGCCCGGTCGTCGATGTCGGTGACCTTGATGCGGTACGCGGCCTCCACGCGGTACACGGCGGAGTCGCCGACACCGTCCTGCGACAGGGTGATCGCCCGGTAGTACGGGTACTCACCCGACGTCTCGTCGTAGATCCACGCCGCGTTCTTGTCCGACGGCCACTCCGACACGGGCTGCTTGTACGCCAGCGCCTTCGTCCACCCGTTTGTCTCACCGAACGCCACCTGGAAGGTGTGCGTCTCCGACGTGACGTCCGACCGGACCGACTGCGTGGTCTGCAGCATGTTCGTCTCGTCCGACGACACGTCGTACGAGTGCGAGATGCCGTCGGTGGTGATGTAGCCCATGTTCTTGTAGCCGGTCGGCAGGGCGATCGGCAGACCGTTGGCAGCGAAGAACGCCTCCGGGACGGCAGTGGAGTAGTCAGCGATCGCGAGGATCGTGGTACCCCACTTGTGGACGTTGCGGTTGTCGTTGGCCAGCTGGCCAATCACGTCAGGCATGCGTTCTCCTTGAACGACAAAGCCGCCCGACGTGCGGACGGCTGATGGATGATGAGTGTGTTGGTGAGCGGCCTATTGGGGGCGCGCGTCGAGCTCGTACGTGCCGACAGCACGACGCAGCGCCGCATTCGAGTACGCGACGTTCCCGAACGAGTCGGCCTCGCGGACCTCGTCGAAGAGGTTGCAGCGGACCATCGCGACTTCGACTTTCTGGACGAGGTCCCACACGGCGCCGCGGGTCTTCGCGAACACCGTCAAGTCGACGTGGAACGTCTTCTCGTAGTCGCGGCCGAACCCGCCAGGGATCCGCTCTACGACAATGACGGGAGCAACGGTCTCGAGGTTGGAGGGGGTCTCCGTGTACGTCGCAGCGCCCGTCTCCTGCTTCAAGTAGGCGAGAAGCACCTTCTCGACGTTGGGCCACACCCCGTACACGTTCATGCGCCCATCGCTCTCCGCAGGATCGCCTGCTTCGACACCCCAACGTCGCCGTGCTCCACTTGGGTCGCATCAGCAGACGTCGCAATCACACGAGCGAACGGACGCTTGTACCCGCCGTTCGCTTTCGTGCCAGGACGAGTGCCCTCCTCCACACGGAGAGAGTCACCGAACTGCTTCGCACCAGCCGAGTACGCCAGCCGTTGAGCACGCGGCAGGATCCGGTCCGCCTTGTCCCGCATCGCCTTCCGCACCACGGGATTCCGGACCGCCTGATCGATGATCCCCCGGCCGATGACGACCTTCGGCATCAGTACTCCTTGCGGCACCGCTCGCAGCGCACGGGCGCAGGAGCCTGCGTGTGCGCGTTCACGAATCGGGGGTAGCGGTGAAGGCCGAGGCGGCAGAGGATGCTCTTCTTCCGAGGCATCAGCTGGCCGGCGGTGCCGCGTACTCGAAGTCGGCGATGACCGCCAGCTTCTCCGCCTTCGTCTTCGCCCCCGCCAGATCGATGCCGTGAGCGTCAGCCCACACCTCGATCTCCGGGACCGTCCACACCTCCGACGGAACCACGCCCACATCAGGAGTGTGCTTCGGCTCCACCAGGCCCAGACGCACCGCGTCCTCGAGGCGGTACTCGTTGCCGTTCACGCTGATCTTGTCCGACATCCGTCAGCCCTTCGTCTCGGTGATCACGAACTCCGTGTGCGGGAGCACGTTCCAGTACGTCTGCGGCCGGCCATCGACGTAGTACGTCTGGCCGCGCCAGATGACCGTGTCCGCGGCCTGGATCCAGTCCTGCGGTTCACGGGTCGACACCATCCACCGTGAGGTGACGATGTCGTTCTGCCCGAGCGATTCCTTCGTCCCCACCGGCTGCACGTTGCAGCCGCCGATGACCTGGTCGACGGTGGTGTCCGTGGGGACGCCGTCCTCGTCCGGGTCGCCCTCGGTGGTGCGCTGCACGGTGACCGTGTCCCGGTGCAGCATGTTCGCGAGGATCACCAATGGTCACCGCCGATGCGGTACCGACCCACCGCTCGAGCCCACTGCGACGTCGTCCCGACCGTTGCCGCGGCAGCCATCGCCACCTGCTCCTGCCCCGACGTGAACTGCGACAGCCACGGCGACGCTTCGGAGATCGACGCAGCCTGGTCCAGGACCACTTCCTGCACGTCCCCCGGAGTGACGTCGAACCCGTGCGTGTACACGACCTCGATCGACCGCCACACGTCGGGGAACCGTGCCGGGAGGCGGAGCAGCCCAGCCGCAGACCACTCAGGGTCTGTCACTGTCTGCCCCGCCACCGTCAGGGTCGCGACGGACACAACCGGCCACACCGGAAGGCGGAGCACCCGAGTCCCCGCCCCGTCGAGAACGATCGTGTCGTCCTCGACGAGGCTGATGGGGTTGCGGGTCTGACCCCGGAACCGCTCCGACGCCATCTGCAGCGCCAGAGCGATCCCAGGGTCACTCGCCGGTTTGCCGAGCCTTGCCGCGAGATCGGCTGGATCGGCCAGCGGGGGCAGCGTCGTCTCCTGCAGAGTCACGTCCTGCCTCCTCCACACCGCGTGCCTTGTTGTGCACCAGACCGAGACGGTTCGCGTCCTCGATCCGGTACCTGATCCCGTTGATGACGACCATGCCGTCCGTCATCAGGCGCCCGTGGTACCGAGGTCGACGAGGGCGAGGTGCGCCGGCTTGTAGATGACCTGCGCAGCACGGAGCTCCGCACGCACGTACACGAGGTTGCGTCGTGCGTAGTCGGCGTGCTGGTTGAACGCGACCACGGACAGCGCCTCACGCTCGAGGACGTTGATCGTCGACAGGTCACCGACGAGAGCGGTGCCCTCGGGGATCGCCTGCGTGGTGACGTACGGACGGCCCCACAGGGTGCGGGGGCCAGCACCGAACGGGCCAGCACCGAAGAAGCGCTGGTTCCCGTCCTGCATCAGGTCCAGCACCTCAGCGTCAGCCGGGTTCAGGACGATGCCGGTGACCTGCGCGCCGACCTCGTCGAGGGCGGTGAGGGCCTTGCGGATCGACGTCGGGATCTGCACCGGGTCGGTGCCGGCCGTCGCGATCTGCTGGATGCCGGTCGTGTTCAGGATGCCGGTCGGCTGACCCGACGCGCCCGTACCGTTCACGAGGTAGTTCTCGATGACGGCGCGGATGTTGTACGCCAGCTGCCCGTTCAGGTAGGAGGCGAACGCACCCGCGTCGGCGAGGAGTTCGCTCGTGACGGTGTAGCCGTCGGCGTAGGTGAACACCTTGCCGGTCGCGAGGTTCGTCGACAGGTCCGACAGCGGCTTCAGCGCGGACGCCGGGTCGCCGGGCAGGATCTCGTCCTTGACGATGCCCGCGTTGCGGAGTACCGAAGTGATCTGCACGTAGTCGAAGCTGTTGCCGGTGATCGACCCGGTGGAGATCAGGTCGAGCAGCGTCAGGGGACGCTGGTACGTCAGGTCCACCTGCGGCAGACGCGTGGGCTGCAGACGCCCCACGGCGACCGACAGGGGGTTCGGGTCGGCCTTCAGACCGCGACCCTTCGCCCCGACGGTGACCTTCGGCAGCTGGATCAGCGAACCCTCACCGAACCCGCCCGGGTTCGACTTGATGAGCTCCTGGTACGGCGCCGAGTCCGTGTACGCCTCACCGAACGACTTGAAGCCCTCGGGCTGCTCGTCGGCCTGCTTCGGCTCCTCGTCGGACTTCGCCGGCGACGTGGACGCGAGGAGCGTCTTCATGTTCGACTGCGCGTCGTCCGCGGCCTTCACCTGCACGTTGAGCTCGTCGGCCTGCGACTTCAGCTCACCGATCTTGGTGATCTCGTCCGCCGTGAACTCACGGTCCTCGGACTTCGCCAGGTCGGCGATGCTCTTCGCTTCGGCCAGGACGGCCGCGAGCTTCTCTCGGAGCGTCTTCATCGTTCCTCCATCAGGATCAGTTCTGCTGCGGTCGCCCAGGCCGCCACTTGGGCATGAGTAAGGCCCGCCGATTTCGACGGGCCTGACGGTTCCCCATCCTGGGGAGGTGAGCTTTCCGGCGGGGCGCCGGAAGATTCGGTCGGGTCGGGCGGAACCTCGACGTCGGGTGTCGGCTCCACCTCCCGAGGGTCGGCGGCAAGTTCCTCACGCACGATGCGGCGGATGTCCTCGTCGGACTTCGTCCCGAGCAGCTGCGTCTCCGGGTTCATACCCTTGAGCGTCGGGCCAAACTCGATCAGGTTCAGCTTCCGGAGCTCGAAGAACTCGTCCTCGTCCTGCGTGACGTAGCCACCATCGACGACGTCGTACCCGAAGGAGAACTCCTTCACCCGACGCTGCTTCAGCAGCTTGTACGTCTGCAGCGCTGTCGGGTTCTCGAGGTCCAGCTGCGCGGTGACGAGGAGCCCGTCCGCGGTCTCCGCAGCCGACAGGCTCCACCCGATGTGCGCGAACGGATCCGACCATTGGTGCGACCAGATCGCGGGGATCGCGTCACCAGACGCCGCCCAGTCCTGCAGCGACTCGGCGAAAGCACCAGGGACGATGACGTCGCCGCCGTGGTCCTTGTTGCCGAACACCGCGACGAGCGCCGTGAACTGACCGTCGCCGAGACCGTCAGCGGTACCGACGGCCTTCACGTTGGCGTTGAAGCTCTTCGTCTTCATGCGCTTGCCTCCAACTGCCCGGTCGCCCAGAGCACTTCCATCGCCTGCTTCGGATCCAGCCCCTTGCTGCGGAGCAGGTCGTACGCCTTCGCCACCTCCGGGGTTGCGTCAGCCGGGGACGCCTGCGGACCACCGCCACGGACCACGTTCAACGGGGTGATGATGTCGTCGCCGCCCTCGATCGCCGGCCGGTTGTCCATCGCCCGCGCCTCGTTGATCGTCAGCCACGGACCACCAGTCGCCGCGGACGTGATCGCCGCACGCTCCTCGAACGACCCGCGCAGCTTCACGCCCAGGTCGAACTCCGCGTACATCGACTCGTCGCCACCGTTGAGGAGCGGAGTGATGTGCGCGTTGAACGCCTGCTCGAACTGCACGATCGTCGCGCCCAGAGCATCGCGGTACAGCGACTGGCGGAACGCCTCCATGTTGGAGTAGTTTCCCTGCCGTGCACCGATCATCTCGGGAGGCACGTGGTACGCCGAAGCGACCTCGATGTCGGTGAGGGTCCGCCCCTCAACCTCCTGCATGTCCTTCGGCGAGAAGATGTCGACCTTCTTGACGTCCGCGCCGATCGGCAGGACGGGCATCTTGCCCTCACTGCCGCCACCGTCGGACCAGTTCGACATCTCCGCCTCGAGGCGCTGCCGTGCAGCACTGTCGAGTGGTTCGACGTCCGGTACCGCGGCCTGCGTGACGACAGCGGGGAACCGGGCGCCCTTCTTCCAGATCGCACGCCGGTACTTCACCGACTCCGTGTGCTCCTCGAGGATGTGCCGCAACGTCTCGATCGGGGGAGTGCCGTTCCCCGACCCGTACCCGCGGTCGAACATCAGCCCGTTGAGCGCGATGTGCTTCGGCTTCCCGTCACCGACGAACAGGTCAACCCCATCCACCAGCGACGTACCCGTGTACGTGAACCGCCACGACTGCGCCGGCCAGTGCTGCAGAACAGCACCAGCCCGCGTGTCAGCGGACGGCACCAGCTGCGCCATGAACCGGTCGTAGACCAGGAAGTCGCAGAGCATCGTGTGCCAGAACCGGTACTGCGTCAGGAACGGCTGCGGAGACTTGATGAGCTCCGCGAGCGGACCCTCCGTAACCCGTGTCCGGTCCGTGTCACCCTGACGGCGGTACACCTTCATCGGGATCGACGCGATGTTCGACGCGATGAAGTCAACGACCTTCCGCACCGACGGCTGCGACTGCCAGATCCCGTACGCCGACTGCGCGTACTCCGTCAACGGCATCCCCGGGTCAGCGACGATCGCACGGCCGTCGTACCGCCACGGCGTCCCCAACGACGGGAACTCCGCGAGGATCTGCCCGTTCGACTGGTCCGACGATTTCTTGAAGAACAGGCTCACATCATCCTCCAAGCGATCAGGAACAGGGCCACACCCGCGACGACGAGCGCCGCCGGCCAGTACACGGCCGCGACCCCCGCAGTGATGAGCAGCACCCCAAGGATCTCGAGGAGGACCACGACAGCTGCACGAGTCATCACGCCACCTCCGAGGTGCCGAACACGCTCGCGTCCGGATCGTTGTACGGGTTCTTCTTCTTCGGCTTCGTGACCAACGCCTCCGACAGGGCATTCACCGTCGCAGCGACACCGTCGATCTTGTCCATCGAGTGCGCCTTGTTCGGCTTCACGTTCCCGTTCGCGTCGATGTCCACCGACAAGTTGTCGACGTTCCACCGCAGCACCGGATTCCCGCCCGTCCGGAACAGGGGCTTCTCCTCGCTGCCGGTCAGCAGCAGACGCTGCAGCTCCTTCAACGGAGGCGACAGGCGCCGGAAGTCCTGGTACACACGCACCAAGTTCTTCACCCCGGAGTCCTGCAGACTGTTGACCATCTGCGTCGAGTTCCACGGGTCGAACCCGATCGACACGACATCGAACTGGTCGAGGTCCGCTTGGATCTGCGCCTGCACGAACGCGTAGTCCGTGACGTTCCCCGGAGTGGTCCGCAGGAACCCCTGCCTAACCCACGCTGATGCGTTGCCCGCCGTGCGCTTGTTCAACGCATCCAGGGCACCCTCAGGTATCCAGAACCGTGCGAGGACGTCGTACCCGTTCCCATCCGGGAACAGCAGCACCCACGCGGTGAGGTCCGACGCGGACGCAAGGTCCCAACCGCCGAACGCCTTCCGCCCCTTGAGCTTCGCCTCATCCACCTTGCCGGCGTTCCGATCCCACGAATCGAGCGTGAGGAAACGTGCCTCCTGCTTCGTCCGGATCCCAAGGTGCAGACGCAGGAAGTCACCGAGCTCCGCAGGGGAGTTCTTCGCCTTCAACGCCGCCGCATCGAGGTACTTCCGCGACGGGCTGATCCCGTACCCCGGGTTCGCCTTCCTCTGCGTCTCAGGAGCGAACGGATCGTCAGCCTCGTCAGCACCCCAGATGGCGCCGTACCAGGAGTGATCCTCGATCGTTCCCGCGGCCAGCTTCTCGACGTACAACCGCGTCTCGTCGTAGATCGTCCCCGACTTCGACGCATCCGGCGTCGTGATCCGAACACCCAACGGCTGCGTCCGCGAACCACGCCCAGTCTCGAGCGTCCGAACCAAGTCCGGTGACTTGTGCACGTGAAGCTCATCGACGATGAAGCAGTGCAAGTTCGCTCCGTGCTGCGCATCAGCAGCCGACGAGATGACCTCGATGTACGACCCCGACTTCGGGTGCACGATCCGCTTCTGGTGCGCCTTGAACCGACCAGCCAACGCCGGCGTCTTCTCCACCAGCTGCTTGATCGGCCCGAACACGAACCCCGCCTGACGCTCCGTCGAAGCAGCCGTCACAACCTGCCCACCAGACTCACCATCAGCGCCAGTCATGTACACGGCGATGCCACCCGCAAGAGTCGACTTCCCGTTCTTGCGGGGCACGTCGACCATCACGTCACGGATGATCCGCACCATCGCGAGCGCATCCTCATCCCACTGCACCCACCCGAACACCGGCGCGATCACGTACGCGATCTGCCACGGGTCAGGATCCAGCGGCTTCCCCGCCCACTTCCCCTGCGTGTGCCGCAGCAGGTGGAACGTCTTCAGCACCTTGTCGACCCGCTCCGGGTCGAACTGTGCACCCTCAACCTCACGCGGCTCAGGGGTCTTGAACTTCGGCGGGATCTCCGGGAGTGGGTAACCCCGGTCCTGCAAGTACCACGCCACCTCAGGAGACAGCTTCAGCGCCTCGAGAGTCGCCTCGTCCAGGACGTCAGAACGGGTTGTCGTCTTCCCCATCGTCGGACTCCTTCGCCAAGCTCTGCTCCGAGCTCGGCGTCAGTCCAAACTCCCGAGCCAGCAGCTGCAGCCGATGCCCCGCATTCCGCCTGATCGCAACCGCCGGATGCGGGATCTCACCCTGCTTCGCATCGATCGTCAACGACCCATGCTCCTGCAGAGCCAACGTCGCAGCCTTGAACTCCGACCACGTCTCGCAGTACGTCGCCAGAACCGCCCGATCCTCCGCCTTCACGATGTCAAGACGAGTGAGTTCCGGAACCACACGGTTCCACTCAGCAACCGCCTCATCCGACAACCACTCAGGAGCCGACGGAGGCACCCGCTTAAACGCCGGAGCATCCACAACCTTCCGACCACCACTGTCACGACCATTCCCACGCCCCTCAACGAGACGCAGAGCAGCCGGCTTCGCAGCACGAGGCATCAGGACCCCCTAGTAGCCGTAGTGAGACGCAAAAGAGGGAGCCACCGGCGGGCGCTCTTATGCGCGGATTCCGCATGATGTTGACGCCCCTACCCCCCTGGGGACACCCCGTGTCACCGTCTCTCGGTCACTCCGTCGTCTGGGCTGCCGCGTTGTAGCTCACTGTCAGGTGGCTGCGCCCGCTACGGCAGTTGGTTCCAGAGTTGGGAGGCGAGGGTTTCGGTGTTGCGGTCTTGGTGTCTCATTGAGGCGAGGCGTGTTGCCCTCTTCAGGGCTGCCTGTCGTGTCTTGTGGTCGTGGTGTGGGTTGCAGAGGGGCTGCCAGTTGCCGTGGTCCCACATGGCACCGCCGTCAGCGAGCTCCGTGATGTGGTCGACGACGGTGGCCGGTCCGTCGCACACTCGACAGCGGGGGTTGGTGCGGAGGTACTGGGCTGACTCTGTGCGCCACCGTGCGGTGTTGCGTCCGTCCCCGGGGATGACGCGGTGGGCGCCGCTCTTCCGCTTCCGCTGGTGTTCAGCGCATCGGCCCCGGTTGGTGGCGAGTTCGTCGCAGTCCAGGGCTGAGCAGCGCATGGGTGCACGGGTGGGCATGTCCCACCCCCTCGGTGTCAGCGGAGCAGAGTGACGGGGACGTCCGTGTCAGCGTCGTCACTACCCATGTGGGAGAACGCCTTGATGGTGCCGACCTCGTCGACGCCGATGCTGGCGTCTCGATAGGTGGCGACGATCGCTTCGTCGGTGACGTGCACCGTGTCGGCTGCGTAGTTGGCTTGGGTGGCGGGTTCCCAGTCGAAGACGTACGCCTTGACCTCGGTGGGTGACAGGCGGACGCCGAAGCGCTTCCCGCCGTTCCCGTCCGTGCCGTAGTAGTCGACGGCGTACCCGAAGTACTCGCTGGCGGTGAGCTCTGTGCCGAGGCCGAACGTGACGATGACCTGCCCGTCACCCTCTTCCATCACTACTGACGTGAGGTGGCGTGGGGTGAGGGCTTCGGGGAACTCGGTCACGTCTTCGATCGTAGGTGCGACCGGTGACATGTGGCGGTTGATCCAGTTGCGGAAGCTCATGGAGTCAGCTCCTGTCTTCGATCACTTCGCTCATGGCCTGGTTGATCTCGGCCACAGTCTGGGGGTGTGGGGTGAGTGGTGCCGGCCACCGGTTGGAACGCACGCGATGGCTGCTGATGTCGTCAGGCTGCTGAGCGTCGGATCGCATCGCGGGCCTCGTGCCGTTCGCGACGTCGAGCCCCGCGCTTGATGCTGCTGCGTACACCTGCGCGCTGCAGGTAGGCGAGGTACTTGCGCCCGAAGCGGCTGAAGGCATCCCACTCAGCGCCAGCGCGACGTTGCCGGTGACCCATGCTCACGGGAGCCTCCTACAGCTTCAAAGCGACGATCGTGACGGTGAACGTCAACGACAGGGTCACCGCTGCCTTCGCGCGGAGGGTGACGGTGACGCCTGCGGCGGTCTGGTTCTTGAACCCTGCGGGTGTGAACTGGTCGGTGCTGAGGATCGCGAGGGGCACGTAGCTGGCGTCTGGGGCTGCCGTGTCGAAGGTGACTGCTACGTCGAGTGTCGCGCCGGCTGCGAGGGTGACGACGGTCGACTGCTTGCGGCCCGACGTGACGCCGGTCATCTTGTTCTCGAGAGCGGCGAGACGGGCGGTGAGTGCCGTGTCTGCGGCGGCTCGTGCGGTCTGCTCTGCCGTGTCCGCTGCCTTGCGTGCGTCGGCTTCCGCTTTCGTCGCGGCGGCTGCGAGTGCAGCGTTCCCCGTGTCAGCCTCAGCCCGTGCGCGTGCCTCCGCAGCGTCGGCGTCCGCGCGGGTCTTCGCTTCCGCTGCGACTGCTGCAGCCCGGACGGTCGCCTCATCGTGGAGAGCGGTCTCGGCGGCGGTCATCCGGTCGGCGAGCCCGTCGTTCTCCGCGGCGAGCTGCGACGTCGCGGTGGTGAGGTTGTCGGCGAGGGCTGTGACTTCCACCTGAACGGCTGCGAGGTCCGACCCGACCTTCTGCACGGCCGTCTTGGTGGCGGCGTCCGCGTTGCTGTTCGCGGCGAGTGCAGTGGTCAGGTCGGTGAGGTTGCCGGTGATGGTGGCGATCTGCCCGGTCTGTTGTGCGACGAGGGCTGCGAGGTCGATGAAGCGGGGGTCACGGTTGATGACCATCTGCCGGGCGTTCTGCGCGAGGGATGCTGCTTGCTTCGCTTCGGCGAGACCGGATCCGAAGTCGCCGCGTCTCATGCTCGAGCCACCGACACGATCGCGTCGGATCGGGATGTGACGGACAGGTCGACGTCGGTGTCGCCTGCACACCAGACGCTCATCCAGGAGCCTTGCATCACGAGGGAAGCGTGCCCATCACCGGGAGTGACGGATGTTCCCTTGCGGGCGTACACGGGGTCGTCTCCGTCATGGGCGATGACCTGCAGGTTGCTGTTCCCACGGTCTTCCATGACGACGTGCACGGTGACCGTGGCGCCGGCGGTGACCGGGAACTCGTACGCGCCTTGCTGGTCAGCGGTGATGGTGTGGTCTGCCATGAGCGCTCCTGATCAACGCTGGTGGTTTTGGTCTAGCCGAGGATGGCGCGCCAGATGGCGACGATGCCCCACACGGTGAGCGAGCCGACGAGCACAGCTGCCGCGACTCCGACGACGACGGCGATTGCCTGCCCCACGCGGAACGCGATGTCGCGCTTCGGGGCTGGTTCGATCTGCACGGTGGGAAGCGTGCCGCCCCAGGGGTAGTGGTCCGTCCAGCTGTCTGGCTGCTGTTCGTTGTTCGTCATGGGGTGAGCTCCCTGGTCGTCAGTCGACGGTGATGCCGAGGTCGCGGATGGTTTCGACGACTTCGTCGCCGTACATGCGGAGTCCGCGTGCTTCCCAGGCGTTGGCGACTTGCTCTTCGCTGAGGTGCACGTCCGCGTGGGCCGTGTTCTGTGCGATGAGGGTCAATTGCTTCTCGATGCCGGCGAGCAGGTTCAGTTTCGCGGACCGGTACTCGCCGAGGCTGAGGTCACCCGCGGTCATGCTGGCTCCGGGACTTGCGCAGACGTCGCTGGGTGCTGATGCGCTTCCGCCAGGGAAGCGTCTTCACCCAAGCGTCGATCTCTGCACGGTTCTCACGCGACTGCTGGTCGAGGTGGTCGACGCTGTGCAGGATCATGCTGATCCAATGCTTGTCGATCGTGACCGTCTCGAGCGCGTAGTCCCTGCCGTTGATGGTGAGGCGGGATCCGGGGGTCAGGTTCATGCCTTCACCGGTTCCGGGTCACCGTACGTGGTGGTCTTGGTCACCGTGGCGAGCGTCACGTCGGGTTCGAGCATCGCGGCCCGCATGTTCGACTCGATGCGGTGGAGCTCGTTGACCGCTTCGGACTGGTCGACGACGTACGAGCTGATCGCTTTCCCGCCACGAGCGACGGTGAAGACGGTCTCCTTGATGGGCTCAGGCACGTTTCCCTCCCCGATCGAGGTACGGGTCGAAGGTGAACCCGATCGTGGGGTGCCAGCTGGTGTCGCGTTCGTGGAAGCCGCTGGTGTCGTGGAACTCGCCGCCGGCACCGAATCGGGTCTCCGCTCGGGCCTGCTGGCGTTGCAGCATGCGTGATGCTCGCATCGTCGCCTCCTCGGTGGTGGTCGGCCGGTCTCGTCTGGGTTCCGCGGTGCCAGCAGTGGGTTACTCAGGGTCACGGCCTTGAAGGGTCCTCGTGCTCGCGCCGCGATTGTTAGGTTCGCTGTGCGGCCGGTCCGTTACGCCCGAGCAGCATCGCGCCGGCACTATGTTTACTGAGTGATCTTTGACTTTGAGGACTTCGATTGGGCCGGGGCAGCCGCCGTTGGCGGCGTAGCGGTGACGGCACTGACCGCGCTCAGTGGCGGCTTGGCCGGTTGGGGTCGGGTGCGACGTATAGAGCGGCTGGCGGCGTTGGCCAAGGACCTTGAGACAGGTTCGAAACAGCGGCTGGTCCTAGACGCAATCGTGCTAGATCATGCTCAGCGGATGGACTTCCGACAACGAGGGCCTAGCCAGGTACGACGCACGACCCTGTTCTGGCTGTCACAGGTGCTTGGCTGGGCGGTGCTCGTCGCCGCGTACGTCGGGCTTGTCATCACGTTGCAGCCACTGACCGTCCTCGATAGCGGCGCCACGTTCCCTCTCGAAGCTGTTGTGATTCTGGCCGTGGCCGTTGCGTTCGCCGTGTTCCTGCTGGTCTCGGGGCAGCAGGTCAGGGCGGGTTCACTGAAGGACCGCGCTGACTGGGTCTCTAAGAACACCCCATCGCCAGCGGCTCCCGTTCAACAGGACGCGCCTGCGCAGCCACATCAGGCAGATGCGCCTATGCAACCAGCGGCGCACACTAGCGCCGAGGGCTAGCGGTTGCATGCGGGGCCTGTGGGTCTGCCGAAACTACGAACACCGCAGCCAGCGGGCATGCGGTGTTACGGACATCTTAGCTCAGAGTTGAACACCCCCGCTGCTCATTCTCCCTCGGAGTGTCGCCAGACAGGGAAATGCCGCTAGCTTGCCGGGTATGACTCAGTTTCCCACTGATTGGCACCCGTCCTGGATCACGTACGAGTGGTGGGGTGACATCGGCACCGGGCTTCTGAGCTTCCTCGCTGCAGCTGTCATCGGAGGAATCACTGTCACCATCGCGATCCGTTCCCACATTCTGGCAGGCCGGTCTGTTCGCGAGGCGAAGGATCGCGCGGAGCGAGACACCGCTGACCGCTATCGCGATCAGCTCGTTCGTGTCGTCGAGCCAGCAGTCGGCGACCTGGTCGCATACGGAAACCTGATCGACGCGGCAAAGATGGTCAACACGGATGAAGAACGGCAGGTGCGTGCCGGGGTGCTTTCGCGCCTGATTCTGGTGGATGCTGTTGCTCAGGGAGAGGATCGAGCACTCACCTCCGCCATCATCGAGTCATTCAGTCAGGGGTCGCGCGTCTTGCGCCATGGCTGGATTGTGCGCGTACAGATCGCTGGCCGCTTGGCAGGAGCGCTTGCAGGCGTAGTGGGGAAACAAAACTCCCATGACGAGCTCCTCGCGGATATCAAGGGCGCTGTCGCGAACGAGGAGAAGAAGGCTGACGCCGCTGTGCAGGCCCAGAAGAACGCGGAGGCAGAGGCGGCCCAGTAGCTCCGAGATTGGGTGCAGTACGGCAAACCAGTGGCGCCCGCGCTTGAGAAGATCAGCTTGGGCGCCACCGAGATGCTTATGCTCCCTGCTGCAGCCGCGGGTTCTGGTCTCGCATCCGCTTGCCTCGCCAGATCTCACGCAGCTGGTCCGCGTTCACGTACACCGCCCCGTCCGCCGTGTGGGTCTTCAGCCCGTCCTGCTGGATGTACCGGTTCAGAGTCTGCGGTGTGATCCGCATTTCTCGGGCAGCCTGCTTCTTCGTCCACCACGTAGTCGGTTCTGCGACTTCCTCGGAGCGCATGTCACGCAGGAGCTCGGCGAGGTCCCGCTCCTTCAGAAGCGCGGCGGTGTCGCCTTCGAAGCCGCAGTAGGAGCACACGAGCTTGAAGTCCTGCAGCTGCTCCGAGTGCCACTCGACGCCCATGGACGGGTCCCCGCAGACCGGGCAGGGCCGCGGGAAGACCGGGCGTGGACCTCGGCCTTCGCGAGGGAACTTCTTCCGGAGGTCCCAGACGATCGCTGCGACGTCGTCGAAGTAGGCGCTGGCCTGCTGGTGGCGTTCGATCTTGTCCTGGTGCAGCAGGAGCCACACGGTCGAGTTTCGCACCAGGACGGCTGCGCCCTCTGGAGCGACGCCAGCGCGGAACCCCTGCACCTCTCGGCTGTTCGACCATGCGTACGTCGCTGTGACAGGGGGAGCGATGTGCAGGGTCTCGGACCAGTACGCGACCCAGTTGAGCAGCTGCGCATAGGCAGCGTCCGACTCGTCGACGGCGTCCACTCGGAGGGGCGCCGGTGCTTCCTTTGACGCAGGGCGGGGGAGTCCGTCCGAGCGCTGAGCTCCCGCCGGGGTGATGAGCGTCCGCACGTAGGCGACCAGGCCCGGGGCCTCGCCGAGCCGGTGCCGTGCTCGAGCTGCAGCGAGCGGCAGGAGAACGGTGGGGTCGACGGCTGCTTCCTCTTCCTCGGGCTGCTGGGTGATGGTCATGCTGCTGCTCCTTGCATCGGGTGTGCTGTCGGGTCAGTGATTCGGGAGTGGGTGCCGTCCCAGTCCAGCCGGACGATTCCGGTTTCGCCGTGGCGGTTCTTCGCGACGTCGAAGGTGATGCTGAATTCGTCGAGCTTCTGTGTCTGCGGGTCCTTCTCACGGTGCAGCAGGACGACGAGGTCCGCGTCCTGCTCGATCGCGCCGGACTCGCGAAGGTCGGACAGCTTGGGCTGGCCAGACAGGGTGGCTTCGCTGTTGCGGTTCAGCTGGGACAAGGCGATTACGGGCACGTGGAGGTCGCGGGCGAGGATCTTGAGCCCGCGGGAGAACGCGGCGACGACCTCTTGGCGGCTGGTACCCGGGGTGCCCTCCATGAGCTGCAGGTAGTCGACGACGATGCCGGCGAGTCCGCCGTCGTGCTGCACCTGCCGTGCGTGCTGACGGATCTCCGCCAGACCGACCGATGAACGGTCATCGATCGCGACGTGCGGGGACACCCGGCTGACGTTCGAACGGATGGTTTGCACGTCGGAGTCGGTCACCCTGCCGTTCTTCATCCGGTACAGGGTGATCTCGCTGTTCGCCGCGATGAACCTCTGGTGGAGCTCGTAGCGGCCCATCTCGAGCGAGCTGAACGAGACCCCGCCGTGCTGCGCGAGCGTCTGCGCGAGGTTCTGCGCGACGACGGTCTTCCCGACGCCGGGTCGAGCGCCGAAGACGTACAGCGCGCCCGGTCGCAGCCCTCCGATCATCTGGTTGAGCTTCGGCCACGGTGTCGGCACGAACTGCTGCTGCTCGGTCATGTATTGGACGGTCTCCTCGACGATGTCCGCGAGGTAAGCGACCTTCGACACCGTGGCCCCCATCGCGTCGTCCACGAGGCCGTAGGCGAGTTCGCGCATCTGCCCCTGGTCGAGGTCGCTACCGACGCTCTGCAGACGGAGGCCGACGTTCGACAGTCGACGTCGCAGCGCATCTGTTGCGACTGCTTCGCCGTGTACGGCGACTGCCGCGTGACCCCAGCCGGCCTCGAACGCTTGATCGACGTACTGGACGTCGGCTGCGGGCACCAGGGTCAGCATCGTGATGTGGTCGACCGGCTCGCCGCGCTCATGTCGACGTCGCATCAGGTCGAACAGGTCTCCGTGTCGCTTGTCGCGGAAGTCACGGCCCGCGACGGCGATCTTGGCGAGTGCGCGCCCATCGGTGTGAAGCACGGCGCCGACCACGGCGAGCTCCGCGTAGGGGATGTCGTTGTCGATCATTCGGGTGCCCGGTATTCCTCTCGGCCCGCGTAGGCGGGCTGGCGGTTCTGTTGCGGCTGCTCAGCTCGTTGCGCGGTGAGCCGCAGCTGGTCGTACTTCTCCCGGAGCTTCGCCATCGACAGGATGTTGGAGCGCCAGAAGGAGTCGGTCGTAGCCCAGTCGATGGCCTTCTTGACCTGGTCGACAGTGCGACCGTCGTTGTCGAGCAGCCGGCGGGCCGCGTCGAGGTTCTTCTTCGTCCGGGACGGCTTCTTCGCCTCGTTGCGCTTGATCGCTGCATCGAGGTAGTCGAGGATCTCCTTGACGTCGTCGCGGATCGTCGCTCCTGCGACGTCCGACGTAGAGAGAGTGTCTTGACTAAGAGGAAGATTCCGTCGATCGACGGCGTCCTGATCGTCGTTCGACGACGTCATGATCGTCGTTCGACGGACTCCATTCCGTCGATCGACGGAGTCGAGTTCGTCACCCTCGACCACGGTGCGCCAGGACTGCGTGCGATCGTAGTTGCCGGCGAGCCGGTGCTCGGTGGACTCGATGAAGCCTGCCTTTCGCATCGTGCTGGTTGCCTTGTAGACCTGGTCCGGGGTGAGGCCGACTTCTTCGCCGATCTGCTCGTTCGAGGCACGCCACCAGGCGGTGCCGGTGTCGTCGACGTGCCGCTGTGCGCCGTCGGAGCAGCGGAAGTGGATCCGGGTCCACACCAGCGCGTTGTTGGCGGACCCGAGCCGTTGGACGAGCGCGGCGCGCACCATGACGAAGTCGTGCGCGGTGACTTCTGATGCGGGCACCCCGGTCACAGCTGTCCCGCCTCTCGGCGAATGTGTCGAGCGAGCACTTGGGCGACCATCGGGAACTGCACCGCTGCGGGCCGGGCCTGCAGCTCGCCCCGAAGGTCGTGGGCGGCGAGCTGCAGGATGTTGAGCACGCCGATGAGGAGTCCGTAGCTGCCGAATCCCGCGTCGTTGTCAACGGCCCCGGGGTTATCAGGAGTGCGGACAGCGTTCGTGTCGGCCATGATCTGCTCGACGATCGCCAGTGCTGGGGTGATGTCGTCGAGGAAGTCCGTGCCGAGGCTCGTCGGGGAGTGCGGTTCGATCGTCCATGCGAAAGTGCCCGTGCGGCTTCGCACGCCATAGCCAGCTTGTTCGAGCTCCACGGCGATGGCTTCTGCGTCGGCGGTTGTCCACGGGCCCTGCTCGGTATCGACGAGCGTTGCGGCCTCAGTCGTGCTGCTCAGCATGTCGGTGAGCGCCTGGCGGGCGCCGGCGGACAGTGTCGATGGGATGTAGATGGAGACGGTCATGCCAGGTCACCGCCGTTCGAGCTCTGGCGAATGAGACGCTCGACCGAGCCTGCGGCTCGCGCGACGTCGTCCGCGAAAGCACGAGCCTCCGTTGGCGTCATGAGGTGCACGATGGCCGAGGAACGGTCGTAACTGGTGAAGGTGACAGCAACCGTGTTTCCGTCCTCTTCGGAGTAGGCAGAACCGACGTCAGCACTCTCGGCGCCGGCAGTTTCCTGAGTAGTGGTCTGATCCTCGATGGAGGGAAACGAGATGATGTTGGTCATGAGTGGTTTCCACTTCTAGATGTCTGGTCTGCTGCTACGTCCACAACTGAGACGGTCGCTTTTTCACGATCGATCAGCGCTCGAATCTCAGCTGCGGCGTCACTGATCCGCGCCGCGAACGCCTCGAGCGGCGCGACATCGGGCAAGTTGGCGTCGAACTGCTCGCCCACGCCGATGCTGATCCGGTATGGGCCGACGACCATGCGCGACTCGTCGTCCTGGAGTACGAGGTCCGCTCGGCTGACCTGCACGACGATGGATGGCGCGTCTACGTGATTGAACCTCGTAGGGACACCTGGCAGCGGTACTTCTGTCAGGACGCCGTAGTGATCGACGACAGTGCGTTCGTGGCCGTCGACCGTGATGCTGCTGCCCTCGGATTCGTCAGCCCAGTCGGGTTCGAAGCTGCTCGAGATCACTGTCCCCTGCTTCATTTTCCCTCCTGGGATGCATCGAGCGCTCGGCTGTAGATGCCGGTGCGGGACTCTCGAACGAGGACCAGCAGGTGCTGTCCCAGTGCGCGGGCAGCATCATGCTCAAACTCGACCATCTGCTCGGGCCACCCGACGCACTTGCCCGCGGCGACCAACTTCTCGGCATCGATGCGGACAGATCCGTAGTAGGCGCTCGCTACCCCGTAGATGCGCGCTGTCGGCCGGTAGCGAGGCGATGCAGACGGCTGACCGGTTCGAGCTAGCACGGGCACGGGGTCGCCGGCTCGGACTCCGTAAGCCATTTCGAGGACATCAAGTGCGAGTTCGGTCGCCTCGTCTAGCGTCATCGTCAGGTTGGCGTGGCTCTCCGACAAGGTGACGGTCACCTCGTCCGGAGCAGAGGTGGTCCGACGCATGTCGATCTCGACGGGCATCAGGCGCTCATCTCGCAGTCACTGCCGACCTTGCGCTCCGACGCGCTCATCGGGTCACCGCCGCGGGGTGACGGTTTAGCGCGACAGCGAGGGCGCTCGCCGTCTTGTACGCGCGGTCGATAGAGCGGAACGTGCCCGGGTCCGTCGCGTAGTCGTCCTCGACTCGGAGGTATGTCGTCCACTCCTCGTCCTGGCCCTCGCACTTGCGGACCTCGACGGAGCCCCAGTCGCCCGCGATCGTGTCCGCGTGGTGGAAGACGATCTCGTCGGGCTCATGCGTGACAGTGCAGCCGAGCATGAGGCAGGGACGCGGAGGAGCGTCGAGCAGCTTGACGACGGCATCGAGGATCTTCCCGACATAGCTCTGGGTCGGAGTGACGAGGCCTTCTTCGAGCTTCGCGAGGTAGGCGGTGGTGGTGCCGATGGTCGATGCGAGGCTCTGCTGCGAGAGACGGCCTTGGAGTCGGAGCGACGTGAGGGTTGCGCCGATCTCGGCAGCGGATACGATTGGAACAGACATTTCGTGTTTCTCCTTCGGGAGTGAGGGTCTTCGCGTTGCACCGCGAGGGCCTTCGGTCTTTGTGGCCGTCGCTAGACGGCAGGGCTGAGGTGCTGCACGGTCAGGTCTCCGAGGCGGACGCGTAGGCGTTCGATGCCCTTCAACGTGACGCGTACCTGCGGGGGGTCGACGACGACCTCACCGGTGCGCGGGTGGTGGTGCGACATCGGTCGCTCGGCGAGATAGCCGGCGTCGACCTGTGCCTGACGGGCCTTCCACTTCCCGGCGCTACCGCGGTAGATCCAGCCGAGGTCGTTGAGCTGCCGGAAGAGGCGTTGTGATCCGAGCGGGATGCCAGCGCGCGCGAGCATCTTGGCTGCGTCTGCGACGTCGTAGTCGCCGGCGCCACTCGCAAGCTCGTCCCATGCGTCCGCTCGGGGTACGAGCTCAGCGATCCTGGCGTCCTTCTGCTCGAGCATGCGGGCGGACGCCTGCAGCGCACGAGCGATGAGGGTGGTGTCATCTTCCTCGGTAGTGGCGATGTACGAGCCGGTGCGCCGGATGCTCGGTAGCACCTCGTGTGTGACCCAACGGCGGAATTGGGCGGCGCCGGGGGTCCGTGACTGGAAGATGAGTTCGTAGAGTCCAGCCTCGTTGATGACCTTCGCGTTCTGTGTCCGGCCGATGCTGTCGATGACGTCGGCAGTGCCGACCCCATCCGGGTCGAGCCGCCCGAGCGCGTCGCGGGGGTTGAGGAGCCCTATTGCCCTGCAGACGTCGACGCCGACGATCCAGGGTTCGCCGTCGATGACCAGGGTGCGGACAGTGAGACTGTCGTACTTGAAGTTCAGGAGATCGGTCACGGGGTGGTACTCCGTTCGGGTAGACCGTCGAGGTGATCGAGCTTGCTGTAGCAGGGGATCGGGTCCTCGGCGATGAGGACGGCGGCTATGAAGCGACGAAGGAGCTGGACCATCGGTCAGTCGCGTTCGGGCAGCGATGCGACATGTCGGTCTAGGTCTTCCTTGCGGAACTTGATCCGCTTGGAGTCGCCAACCGGGATGAGTTCGCCCTTGGCCCTGAGGTCGTCGACGTCTCGGAGGCTGCAGCTCAGGTAGTAAGCGGCGAGCTCTCGTGTGAAGAGCGCTGGCGCAAACTCGATCCGCGCGCTCACGCCGCGCCCCTGAGATCGAGAGGTCGGGGTTCGGCCAGGTAGCTGCCGATGGCCGAGGCTGCATTGCCGAGCCAGAGATCGGAGGCCTTCACAGCTCCGTTCTCGACGCGAGAGAGGTAGGTGGGCGACGCTCCCATGAGGAGAGCGACTTCGTCTTGGGTGAGACCCGCACGTTCGCGAAGTAGACGGATGCCTACCCCCGGGTGACTCGATCGGTTGGTCATAGGCAAAAGAGTACGCCTTTCTGCCGGTTAGGGGAAGGAAATCAGTGGGTTTTGCCGGTTCCCTTGCCGCCAACCGGCAAGAACTAGTAGTGTCAACGGCGTGAATACGGGAGCCGACGGGCAGAACATCGACTGGGCGCAGGTGGACCTTCGGCGCGCCACTGCGCAAGAGCGCTTGTTCTACGGCGCAGCTGTTCGCGACCTGCGGCACGCCAGGGACATGACGCAGGAGGACCTTGCGTTTGCCGCGAACGTGTCCCCGAGGACGATCCGAAACATCGAACGCGGCATGGTCACCGGCCAGGTGGATGTGCTCGAGCGACTGTTTCGTGCGCTCGACATCCAGCTGAAGGGCGCCGCCCTGAGCTCATCCACTCAGAGCTGGATGGCTGTCATCGGACCGCTGCTAGAAGTCCTTCCCGAACCGCAGCGTGGCGTTGTGGTGCAGAAGGTGCTCTCGATGCTGGCTGAGGCGATCCAGCAGTCGAACGGCTCGTCGACCGACGTTGAACGAAGCCTTGGGGATGCAACAGCTGCGCGCGCTGAGGAGTAGCCGGCGCCCGCCCCGAAACGTCGAAACCCCCGAGCGTCATTGCTCGGGGGTTTCTGAGTTCTGGGCGCAGCTACGCTACGTGGTGTCGAGTGTGCCACGCGCGGCGTCCGTTTGGCTACGAGCGCGGTCTACGCGGCTTTACTCCTACGTCGGGGCAGCCGCGCTCGATCCAGTGGAGGACCTCGCGAGCGCAAGCGTGCGTAGCGGAGGCAGATCAAGAAGCCCCGCTGCGCCGCCGAGGACGAAGGGCTCAGCCCCGACCTCTTCTAGAGACCGTCTGGGTGCCCTTGCCGTGACGCCACTCGGGCGACCGTCGGCTCCGCACGACAAGCGAAGCCCCCGCGATTGGATGATGGTCGCGGGGGCTTCGTTGAGCTGGAAAGGACTGTCTAGCTGAAGCGTCGGGTGGCGGCAGGGCTGACCGACATCGCTCGCGATTGGAGCCACTGTTCCCTCGCCCGCGATGCTCGAGCCGCGCTTCGTCGCGCAGTCTGCTCTCGGTTCTGGTCGATCTTGGCGTCTAGGCGAGCCTGTGCAGCACGCTCCGAATTAATTTTGCTCATGATCGGTTCCTGTCTCGGTGGTGTCGGCGACGTTACTCGATGCAACCGACAAATCTTTTGAACTCGCGCGCGAGTTCATGCCTTGCGGTCCTTGGTCGAAGGCGAGAGCAGTCGCCATTGCGCGCGCCATCGCCAGCACCGCTGCGCGTTGAGAACCGCCGATCGCGCCCTCGTTCGCGCAGTTCACGCTCAGAAGACCGAACTGGACGTCTCCGGCCTTCACCGGGACGGAGAGGAACGTCGAGTACGGCTTGCGCCCCCAGTCGACGCCGTAGACCTCGTCGACCCCTTCCCGCATCACCTCGACTTGCTCGTCCGGCCCATCTAGGAGCTGCCAGATGCTGTGCCCCGGGTCCTCTTCCTCCAAAAAGGGTCGCGAAGGCTTGTCATGACGTCCGTACTCGGTTGCGTGCTGCGGACTACCGAGGACTCGGTGTCCCGGCGTGCTGTCTTCCAGGGTGTAGTACGTCGCTCGGCTTCCCGGACCAATCGACTTTGCAGCAACGAGCACGAGGGAACGACGGAGCCACCTCATGTGTGCCGCCTTGGCGGCGCCCTGCAAGAAGGTGACCTCGATGACTTCACCGAGGAACGTGTTGAGATCTGTGATCGAGTTCTCAGCGCTGTCCTCGCTGCCGCTCAGGCGCAACTTGGACAGCTTCTTGTCGTAGGCATCCGCGATCCGGTCGAACACGACCGCGAGAGCGGAGAGCACCGTGGCCACCACTAGCCAGGGAGTCCAGGCTGGATCGGGCTTGCCCTCAGCCGTCAGGAGAACTCGGGCCGTCAGCACCGCAAACACGGAGGCAGCAAAGATGATGCTCGGGAGGATCCAGGTCACTTTCAGGAAGGTCGCAAGCTCTCCGAATAGGCGAAAGCCCAGGCCTAGGTTGTCGGACGCGTTCGTTTTGGGGCGTCTACGACGGCGGCCTCGCCGTAGCCGACGGGCGTCGGGAACTCGCTGATCATCGATGAGGGGAGACCTGGGCACAACTCAGATATTGGCAGATGATCGTCACCCTGGAAGGGGTTGGTTGCTGTCGCTCTGAGCGCGGCGCGGTGACGGTGGAGTTCGCGGTCGTGCTGCCGGCGGTGACGCTGCTCGTCGCCGCGGTGGTTCTGGTCGACCGGCAGGGTGCACTGCAGTTCGCCGCCGCGACCGGCCGGCCGTGACGGAGACGGCGGCCGCGTTAAATTGCCGCGGTCCTGCGTGAGTCAGAAAGATCGAGCGCAACTCATTCCGAACGCAAGGCAGACGCACTAGTTGCGAGTGCGAAGTGCGATCCGAGCTTGTCCATCGCGTCACGGGCGGCCGCGGAGGAGACGTGCTGGTAGCGGCGGGTGACAGCTTCTGACTGGTGGCCGACGATCTCACCGATGATCTTCGCGTCGACCCCGAGCTCCATGAGGACGGTCGCCGTCGTGTGCCGGGCCCAGTGAGTGGTCGGCACGGGAGAGCCCGGCGCGCGCTGGTCTTCGGCGATGATGCCGGCCTCGAACAGGAGGTCGCGCCAGGTCTGCTCGTCCTCGCCCCAGAGGTACGGTTCGCCGTTGGGCTTGCGCCAGATGAGCCCGTACGGGTTCGGCCGGTCGGCGGTCTTGATCAGGTAGCGGCGGAGCGCTTCGGCGAGCGCCGGCATGAGCGGCACGTACCGTGGCTTGCCGGACTTTGGGCGGATGAGGCAGAGGCGGCCGTTGAGCTGCTGATACTCGAAGCCGTCGGGGACCCGGAGCCGGCGGTTTGAACATGAGCCGGCGCGAGTCTTGCCGCAGCGCCAGGCGTCGCCCTCGGTGCGGCCGCAACCGTGCTCGAACGGCACTTCGGACAGCGCCCACTCGACGCCGATGGTCGGCTGCTCGGAGTCGAGGTCGAGGGAGTCCAAGCGAGCCCCGACGCGCTCGCCTTGGCGCAGACCGCTCAGTAGTGCGACCCACCAGCGGGTGCCGTCGTCGTGCTCGGCGGCAACTTTGAGGACGGACAGCGCTGCTTCCGTGCTGAGTGCGCCACGGTTCGACTCGCCCTGCACCGGTGCGGTCACGTCCTCGCACACGTTGCGCGCGGCGATGCCCTCGACCCGAGCCGACTCGAGCATGAGCGACAGCACCTGGTACGCCTTCCTCGCTGTCGCGGAGGTGCGGCCGGCGTCGGCGACGGCCTTCGTCATGATGCGCACGTCGGACGGCTTGAGGAAGGAGACCTTCTTCGCGCCGATGGTCGGAACGATCCAGTTCCGGCTCACCGACTCGTACGACAGCAGAGTGTTCGGCTTGAGGGTCGGTTTCCCGACCGTTTCCAACCAGTGCGTCGCCCACTGCTCGAGCGTGGTCTTCGTGTCGAGTGCGGTGCCGTGCTGCTGGATCTGCTTCTTGATCGCATCGAGCTTGCGGCGCGCACCTTCCTTGGTCTTCGACGTCACAACGCGTTGGCGACGGCGGCCATCGGGGTGGAAGCCGTCGTCGATGACGCCCCGGTAGAGCTTGCCGCCGCGGATGGCGTAGAGCCCTCCGTCGCCCGAATCCCGCTTCCTCGGCACTGTTCCTCCCGGTACACACATCAGTACACACACATAACCGCAACCATATGGTTGCGGTTGATCTTCTCGATGGTAGTCCGATCCGCATGAATCCGGGGATCGGCCGCCAGTTTCACCGCTCGCCGAGTAGCCCCAGTCTACCGCTCCTATTCACTCGTAATGAATAGGTCGTCGGTTCGATTCCGACAGGCGGCTCAGCACACATCCCCGGTCACGGATCTGCATCAGGTCCTGACCGGGGATTTTTCTGTTGGCGTGAAGCCGCACGCTTCGGCTGCAGGACAGACAGGGGCACGGGGCCCGGGATAGCGTGACGACGTCGCGGGGGTCCCTGCGACGCAAGAACCACATCGCCCAGCCTCCTCCGGCGGACGATCGATGGAGGCACCGTGCTCACCCGTGTGACGATGATCGTCCTCGTGGGTGCGGCGGCAGCGGCACTCGCCGTGAGCGCCGCCGCAGTTCCCGAATCCAGCCGCTCGTCGGCAGCCGCTGCGTCCCAGGGGCAGCAGGCGAACGCGACGCCACTGCGGGCGGACGGCCCCGCCGTCCGACCCGACCCGACGATCGGCCGGGTGCCGACCTTCTCGGTCGACTTCGACACACCGGCGGCGGCGGACGGGCCGTTCGCTGCGACGTACGCGCAGTCGTGGCAGCCGTACCCGGACGGCACTGGTGGACGGTACTGGTCGGGTTCGCAGATCAGCGCGCACGACGGGTACATGGACGTCGCCCTGGACGGCGAGCACGGTGCGGCTGGCACCTTCGGCACCCCGGAGGATGCCTGGTCCCACGTGGGCGGGACGTTCAGCATCCGAGCGCGCGCGATCGGCGGCGCCGACAACGGCGTCGCGGTCATGCTGTGGCCGACCTCGGACGACTGGGCCGACGGCGAGGTCAACTTCCCCGAGGGCAACTTCGACGGCACGCCCCGTGTGTTCCACCACTCGATGGTGCCCGGGCACGAGAAGGGGTTCGACCACTACAACACCCACGTGTCCTGGAGCTCGTGGCACACCTACACGACGGAGTGGATCCCGGGGCGAGCGGTCAACTACTACCTCGACGGGGAGCTGGTGTACACGGTCGCCCGGAACGTCCCGGCGTCCCCGCACCGCTACATGTTCCAGGTCGGCAACTGGGGCGACCCTGGCCACCTCGAGATCGACTGGGTCCGCACGTACGATCCGCGGTGACGGGTGCGGACAACCGCACGTTCTCCCCGTTCTGGGGATTCCCGGGGGCGACGTCCATCGGCCACCATCAGAACCGAACCCGCTCCGCGCGTCGAAAGGTCGTCAGGTCGTCATGCTGCTGTCCCTCCTCTACATGAGTGCCGCTGACGAGCCCTTCGACCAGGAACGCCTGGACGCGCTGCTCGAGCACGCGCGGTCCCGCAACGCCGCGTCCGGGCTGTCCGGTCTGCTCGTGTACAAGGACGGCCGCTTCATGCAGTTGTTGGAGGGTCCGGAGGACGCGGTGCTCGAGACCTACCAGCGCATCATCGACGACCCTCGTCACACCGATGTCGGCCTGCTCGTGGAGGAGCGCATCCACACGCCGCGGTTCGGCGAATGGACGATGGCGTTCGATCGCGACGCGGAGACGCCGCTGCCGGACGGGTTCGACGCGTTCCTGGTCGACGGCGACAGCAGTGCGGACACGAGCAAGGCCCGCGCCCTGCTGCGGTGGTTCCGCAACCACCCGCTGGCGGCGCCGGACGCGGCGCTCGGCAAGCACCGCCGCTGAGGGCGAGCGCCGGCCTCAGGGCAGGTAGTACGTCGGGTTCGGCAGCTTGACGCTGCGGTCCGCCGAGCCCCCGAGCAGGTCGCTGTACTGGTCACCGAAGTTCGCGACCACGTCGTACCGGCCGCCCGATCGTGACTCGATGTGCGCCCGGGTCTGCGACTTGTACTCGACGGTGGTGCACTTCGCCGTGGCGCAGGTGATGTACGACGGCTGCTGCGACGCCCCGACCCCGGTCCACTTCGTGTAGTACGTCTCGGTGCCGCGCTCCGTCGCAGAGAACTGCGGGTAGCCGACGCGCTGCAGGTTGTCGATGGTGGCGGTCTCCTGATCGGCGTTCCGGCCGGTCAGCCCGATGATCGTGCAGCCGGAACGCTGTGCGATCGACACGAGCGAGGTCATCGACGGGGTCGCGGGGAACCGTTCGTCCTGCACCCACTCGTCCTGCCGTGCGGGGTCGAAGACGAAGTGCATGTCCGCGACCTCCATGTCGTACGTCCAGAGCGTGGTGTCGTCGGCGTCGAGCACGATCGCGGGGTTGCGGTGCAGCTTGCGGCCGACGGCGCACTGGGCGGCGACGACGGGGGCCTGCCGCCGGACGAGTGACCGCATCTCGCGGATGTACGGGGAGTCGGTGCGGTTCGCCAGGCCCGTGCCGGGGTCGCCGTAGTACGTGGCGATGGTCTTCTTGACGGAGTCGATGTTCGGGATGCCCTCACCGGACTGCGTCGCACCGGAGGAGCCGTCGGCCGCCATGGTGAACTGCGTCCGTGGGGACAGCCGGGGCTCGGAGACGCCGGGCAGGTCGGCCGAGGGGAGGTAGTAGGTGGGATTCGGCAGCTTGAGGGACCGGTCGGCGTACCCGCCCTGCAGGTCGCTCCACTGGTCGCCGATGTTCAGCGTGATGTCGTAGCCGAGGTCCTGCTCGATGTGCTTGCGGGTCAGGGCCTTGTACTCGACGGTCGTGCAGCTCGCGGCGGCGCAGGTCACGTACGACGGCTGCTGCGAGGCGCCCTTGCCGGTCCACTTCGTGAAGAAGCGGTCCTCGGTGAAGGCGGTGTAGCCGACCTTCGACAGGTTCTGCACGGTCGCGGTCTTCTGGTCGTCGTTCCGGCCGGTCAGTCCGAACACGGTGAAGCCCATCGCGGCGGCGCGGTTGACGAAGCCGACCATGGACGGGGTGGCGGCGAAGCGCTCGTCCTGCACCCACTCGTCCTGCCGTGCGGGGTCGAACACGAAGTGCATGTCCGCGACCTCCATGTCGTACGTCCACAGGGTGGTGTCGTCGGCGTCGAGGACGATCGCGGGCCGCTCGCCGTGCCGGACGGCACGGTCGTGGATGCGCTGCAGCGACGCTCCCTGGCGGGCGACGATCGATCGCATCTCGCGGATGTAGGGGGAGTCGGTCCGGTTCGCCAGGCCCGTGCCGGGGTCGCCGTAGTAGGTGGCGATGGTCTTCTTGACGGAGTCGATGTTGGGGATGCCCTCGCCGCCCTGCGTCGCACCGGACGTGCCGTCGGCAGCCATCGTGAAGTGCGTCCGCGGCGTCAGGCCGGCGTCGGCCGAGTGCCCCGGTCCGTGTCCTGGGTCGCCCCACCCGTGTGCACTGGCCGGACCGCCGACGAGGGTGGACGTGAGGACGATCGCCGCGCTGGTGGCGACGACGGAGAGGACGGAACGGCGCATGGAGGACCTGCACACCTTCGACTCGAGGAGGAGTGACCCCCAGATGGGGGACCTCGCAGCACGTTAGCTGGCAATCACCCGTGGAGTCCATACCAAAGTGCTGCGGCCGGTCCTGGTAGACATGGCCGCATGACGGTTCGCTGGGGAGTCATCGGCACGGGCGGCATCGCCCGGTCCTTCGTGGGCGACTGCGTCGCCGCGGGCATCGAGTTCACGGCGGTCGGCAGCCGCACCCGCGACGGTGCCGAGGCGTTCGCGGCGGAGTTCGGCATCCCACGGGCGCACGGCTCCTACGAGGACCTCGTCGCCGACGACACGGTCGACGCCGTGTACGTCGCGACCCCGCACGTCCGGCACGCCGAGGACGCCCTGCTCGCGATCCGCGCCGGCAAGCACGTCCTCGTCGAGAAGGCCTTCACGATGACGGCGGCCGAGGCGCGGACCGTGGTCGATGCCGCCCGTCGAGCGGGCGTCGCGGTGACCGAGGCGATGTGGACCCGGTTCCTGCCGCAGATGGCGATGATCCGCGAGGTCCTGGCCGAGGGGCGCATCGGCCGGCCGGTGCTCGTCGAGGCGACGCACCACCAGGCCCTGCCCACCGACCCGTCGCACCGGCTGCGCGATCCCGCCCTGGGCGGTGGAGCCCTGCTGGACCTGGGCGTGTACCCGGTGTCCTTCGCCGTCGACGTGCTGGGCGTGCCCACCTCGCTCGTCGCGGCCGGCACGCTGAGCGAGCAGGGCGTCGACACGCAGATGGGCATCGTCCTGACGCACGAGGGCGGTGCGCAGTCGGTGATCCACTTCGGGATGGACGTGCGCAGCCCGAACACGGCCTCGGTCATCGGCGAATCGGGGCGCATCGACGTCGACTCGACCTGGTACACCCCGACAACGTGGCGGATCCGGGACCGCGACGGTGTCGTGGTCGAGGAGTTCGACGCGCGTGAGGAGCTGGCCGGCTACGGCCACGAGGCGCGCGCGTTCGAGGCGATGGTCACGTCCGGCGTGCACGAGGGCGGTCCGATGGACGCCGAACAGTCGGTCGCGATCATGGCCGTCATGGACGAGGCCCGCCGCCAGGTCGGCGTGCACTACCCGGCGGACGACCCCTCCACAGCGCCCTGATCCGGGTCGCGTCGTCCACATCGGGACGATCCGGCCTGGAGGCTCCTGCCGCAGTTCCGTAGGATCGGTCGCGATGTCCGAGCAGCAGCCCACCCCGCCTTCCGTACCGGAGCGTCTCCGCGCCGCCGTCGCCGCCGCGCGCGCCTCCGCCGTGCGCCGCCCGGTGCCCTGGATCGCCGGTGGGCTCGCAGCCCTGCTCGTGGTCGGTTCGGGCGGGGCCGTCGCGGTCGCCGCGGCGATGACACCGGACACGGGCACGACGGCCGCGCGGGAGACCACGTCGACCGCGACCGCGACGCCGAGCCGGTCGACCGCCACCACGAAGCGACCGACGAGCACGCCGACACCGACCCCGGACGCCCGCGCCGTGCCGAAGGACCCGGCGGGCCCGTCCGCCCTGCGCACCTGCTCGATCGCCGGTGCGGCATCGGCGAGCGGTCTCGGCGCGTTCGAGGGGTACGTCATGGACGCGAAGACCGGCGAGGTCCTGTTCTCGAAGGACGGCGACAAGGCTGCCCAGACCGGCAGCGTCATGAAGACCCTGACGACGGCGACGGCGCTCGCGGTGCTCGGCGGCGACCACCGCATCCCGACCACGGTCACGCAGGAGTCCGGCGGGACCATCGCGCTGGTCGGGCACGGCGACGCCACCCTGTCGGCCGGCAACGGCACGGTCTACCCGGGGGCCCCGACGCTCGCGCAGCTCGCCCAGCAGGTCAAGGCGACGGTCGGCGACACCCCCGTCACCACCATCGTCACCGACGACACGTACTGGAGCGACGCCGACGCGTGGGACCCCACGTGGCCGGTGTCCGAGCGCACCATCGGGTACCAGCCGAAGGTGACGGCGCTCATGGTCGACGGTGACCGGGCGAACCCGGCCGCGGCGACCTCGCCCCGGTCCGAGGACCCGGTCGGCCGTGCGGGCACCGCGTTCCGGACGGCACTGGCGAACGCCGGGGTCGCCGGGGCGGGGTCGGCACAGATCGTCAAGCGCGCCACGACGAGCACGAACACCATCGCGACGGTGTCCTCGCAGCCGGTGTCGACGCTGATCGGGCAGATGATCCCGAACTCGGACAACACCCTCGCCGAGATGCTCGCCCGGGTGTCGTCGAAGGAGTCCGGCTCGAACGGGTCGGCGGCGTCGCTGACCTCGGTGTACCGGTCGGCGCTCGGTTCCTACGGCGTCGACCCGGCCGGCATCGTCATCAAGGACGGCTCGGGCGAGAGCGCCGCCAACGCGGTGTCGCCGAACTTCGTCGCTCATCTCATGGTGCAGGTCGCCGCCGGTGCGAAGGGCCTCGGTACCCTCGCGAATGCCCTGCCCGTGTCGGGGCAGTCCGGCACGCTGGCCAGCCGCTTCACCGGTGCGAACGCCGTCGCCCGCGGCAAGGTGCACGCGAAGACCGGGTGGATCGACAGCGCGAACACCCTCGGCGGGTACATCGACGCCGCAGACGGATCGCGCCTGACCTTCGCGTTCTACGCCATCGGGTCGTCGCGCGCGGCCGCGCTGCCGGCGCTCGACGCGGTGACCGCGGCGGCCTACTCGTGCGGGAGCAAGCTCACCGACTCCTGAGTCACCGGGTGTTGGATGGGCCCATGGCACGGGCTCTCCTCATCGTCGATGTCCAGAACGACTTCACCGAGGGCGGTGCGCTCGGTGTCACCGGGGGCGCGGCCCTCGCGGAACGGATCAGCGCGTTCCTCGGCCGGCACGCCGAGGAGTACGACCTGATCGTCGGCTCCCGCGACTGGCACCACGGCGACGACGACAACGGCGGACACTTCGCCGGACCCGAGGGCCCCGACTTCGTCGACACGTGGCCTGTGCACTGCGTGGCCGGCACACCGGGCGCCGAGTACCACCCGGAGCTCGACACCGAGCCGATCGACGTCGACGTCTTCAAGGGCCAGGGCACGCCGGACTACTCGGCGTTCCAGGCACGGACCGAGGCGGGCGTGCCGTTGCCGGAGATCCTGACCGAGCACCGGGTGCACTCCGTCGACATCGTCGGCATCGCCACCGACCACTGCGTCCGGGCCTCGGCCCTCGACGCCCGTGCTGCCGGCATCGACGTCGCGGTCTACGAGGACCTGGTGGCCGGCGTCGACGACGAGCGCAGCGCCCGCGCGCTCGACGACATCCGAGCGGCCGGCGGGCACGTCGACCGCAGCGACATGGACGAGGGGCTTGCGAACCCCGGAGGAGCTCAGCTGTGACCGAGACCAACACCGACACCAGCACCGAGACCGACACCGGCAAGAGCGGCACGACCGGCGACCTCACCGCGACCGTGGGCGACGACCACGTCACCGTGCACGGCGTCCCGACCGGCCTGTTCATCGGCGGGTCCTGGCGCCCGTCGGCGAGCGGCGCGACGTTCGCCGTCCGCGACCCCTCGACCGGCGACGTGTTGGCCGAGGTCGCCGACGCCACCCCCGAGGACGGCATCGCCGCGCTCGACGCCGCGGTCGCCGCGCAGCAGGAGTGGGCGGCCACCGCACCGCGCCAGCGCTCCGACTTGCTGCGCCGTGCGTTCGACCTGGTCCGCGCGCACGAGGACGACCTGGCTGCCCTGATGACGCTCGAGATGGGCAAGCCCCTGGCCGAGGCCCGCGGCGAGGTGGTCTACGGCGGCGAGTTCCTCCGCTGGTTCTCGGAGGAGGCCGTCCGCATCGGCGGCGACTACCGCACCAACCCCGAGGGCACCGGACGCGCGATCGTCCTGAAGCGTCCGGTCGGCCCGGTGTACGCGATCACCCCGTGGAACTTCCCCCTCGCCATGGCGACCCGCAAGATCGGCCCCGCACTGGCGGCCGGCTGCACGGTCGTCGTGAAGCCGGCGGACCTCACGCCGCTGACCACGCTGTTCCTGGTCGAGCTGTTCCGCCGTGCCGGGCTGCCGGACGGCGTGCTCAACGTGGTGCCGTCCCTCGACGCCAAGGGCCTGTCCGAGCCGATCATCGCCGACCGCCGCCTCCGCAAGCTCACCTTCACCGGGTCGACGCCGGTCGGGTCCGCGCTCCTCAAGCAGGCGGCGGACAACGTGCTCAAGACGAGCATGGAGCTCGGCGGCAACGCCCCCTTGCTGGTGTTCGACGACGCCGACCTCGACGCCGCCGTCACCGCTGCGATGCTCGCGAAGTTCCGGAACGTCGGCGAGGCCTGCACGGCCGCCAACCGGTTCTTCGTGCAGGAGGGCATCGCCGACGCGTTCGTGGCCGCCCTCACCGCGAAGGTCGACGCGCTCCGCATCGGCCGGGGCACCGAGGACGGCACGACGATGGGGCCGCTCATCGACGACCGTGCAGTGGACAAGGCTGCCGGCCTCGTCGACGACGCGGTCACCCGCGGCGCGCGGCTCGTCACCGGCGGACACCGCGTCGAGCGGCCCGGCACCTACTACGCGCCCACGGTGCTCGACGACGTGCAGCCGGGGTCGGAGATCCTGACGACCGAGATCTTCGGACCGGTCGTGTCGATCACCCGCTTCGCGACCGAGGACGAGGGCATCCGGCTCGCCAACGACACCGAGTTCGGGCTCATCGCCTACGCGTTCACGACGGACTTCCCGCGCGGGCAGCGGCTCGCCGAACGCCTGGAGACCGGGATGCTCGGGCTGAACACCGGCGTCGTGTCGAACGCAGCGTTCCCGTTCGGCGGGGTGAAGTCGTCCGGTCTCGGCCGCGAGGGTTCGCACGAGGGCATCGAGGAGTACCTCGAGACCGTGTACGTGCTCACCCCGGACCCGTTCGCCGCCTGAACGGGCCCGACGGCGGGGCTCAGACCAGCAGCTGGTGCTTCGCCAGGTCGCGGTAGAGCGGCGTCGACTCGACGAGCTCGGAGTGCGTGCCGGCGCCGACGACCCGGCCGTGCTCGAGCACGACGATGACGTCGGAGTCGACCACGGTGGACAGGCGGTGCGCGATGACGAGCAGGGTGCGGTCCTCGGCGACGGCATCGATCGCCAGCCGCATCTTCTGCTCGTTCACGCCGTCGAGCGACGACGTCGACTCGTCGAGCAGCAGGATCGGGGGAGCGGCGAGCAGGGCGCGGGCGATGGCCAGCCGTTGACGCTCTCCGCCCGAGAGCATCACGCCGTCCTCGCCGACCTGGGCGTCGAGTCCACGCGGGTCGCGGTGCAGGACCTCGCCGAGGTTGACCGCCTCGAGCACGCGGACGCAGTCGTCCTCGGTCGCATCCGGCGAACCGAGCAGCAGGTTCGCGCGGATGGTGCCAGCGAGTACCGGTGCGTCCTGCTCGACGTAGCCGATCTGGGCGCGGAGCTCCTGGCGGTCCATGCCCCGGACGTCGATGCCACCGAGCCGGATGACGCCCTCGGTCGGGTCGTAGAACCGCTCGATCAGGGCGAGGGTCGTCGACTTGCCAGCACCCGACGGACCCACGAGTGCGACCCGCGAGCCGCGGGGAACGCGGAACGACACGTCGTGGAGCACCACGTCGTCGGCCGGACGTTCGTCGGCGAGGCGATCCGGGCCTCCCGGTCGATCCACCGCGCCGGACGCGACGGCGCCGTCCGGACCGGACGCATCCGCTGCAGCCGTGTACCGGAACGTGACGTGCTCGAACGTGATGGCGTCGTCGGAGGCGACCGCGGCGGCGGGGCGCGCAGCGGCGTCGTCCTGCGCCTCGGTCGGCAGGTGCAGGATCTCCTCGATCCGGCCGAGCGCACCGAGCGCCTGGGCGACCGCGACAGCGGCGCCCATCGCCTGGCCGAGCGGCATGATCATCATGAAGAGCAGCAGGATGAACGTGATGAGCGTGGCGATGGTGATGGTGCCCGCGGCGACCTGGGCCCCGCCGACGCCGAGCACGGCGATGAACGCCACCTGCATGACGATGCTCGCGACCGGCACGACGAACGCGGACATCTTCGCGATGTCGAGGCCGCGCTGGTAGGCCTCGGTCGCGTGTCCGTCGACCTCGTGCACCTCGCGCTCGGTGGCACCCGCCGCGCGGATGGTGCGGACGGCGCCGATGCCGCGCTCGACCGCCGCGGTCAGGTCGCCGACCTTCTCCTGCGCACGCTTCGACGCGACCCGGATGCGCCGGCTCAGTCCGCCGACGACCACGATCGCGACCAGGACGATGACGACCACGATCACGAGCAGCAGCGGGTCGATGATCGCCATCGCGATGATCGCGCCGATGAACGTGAGGGCGCCGCCGATCGACTCGATCAGGCCCTGGGTCAGCACGGCGCGCAGGAGCGTGGTGTCGCTGCCGACGCGGGACACCAGGTCGCCGGTGCGACGGGTGTCGAACTCCGAGATCGGCAGGTTGAGGATGCGGGCGATGAGCTTGCGGCGCGTGGAGAGCACGACGCCCTCGCCCGCACGCTGGAGCAGGAAGTGCTGCACACCGTTCAGGACGCCGGCGACCAGGACGAGTCCGACGAGCAGCCAGACGAGCGTGCTGAGCGTGTTGCCCTGCTGCACCGCCGTGACGACCTGGTTGACGAGCAGCGGCTGCGCGAGCGACGCCCCGGCGCCGAGGATGCTCAGCACGATGATGACGACCATCGCCGGCTTGTTCTCGAACAGGTAGGACAACAGGCGGCCGAAGGTGGCGCGGGGGCCGTCGGTCTTCTTGGGGCGCGCGAAGGGGAGACTCATCGTGTTCCTAGTTTCTGCCGTACTTCTTGTGCACTGCCTGTCGGCTGACACCGAGCAGGGTCGCGATCTCCTGCCACGACGCCCCGGCGTTCCGGGCGGCACGGGCAGCGAGCTCTTCGGTCCGGTCGAGTTCACGGCGGAGCTCGCGCACGTTGGCGAGGGCGGAGAACGGGTCGTCCCCGGAGGCTCCGGCCGCGAGGCTCGTGATGGTCGGTCGGTCCATGGGTGTCAACCTACATTGACGCGCCGACAACTGTCAACCTGAGTTGACGGACAGGGTCGGTGTGTCGGCATCGGAGACGCCGGCGGCTTCGTTCGACGCCTCCGAGTTCGCGAGACGCCGCCGCATTCGGCGGCGTCTCGCCGACACGACGGCGTCTCGCGCCGGGAAGTGGGCGTGCGCGCACGACGGACGGGAGGCCCGGTGCCAGCTGGCACCGGGCCTCCCGTCCATCAGGTGGTCGCGTTTCAGGCGTCGGTGAAGTCCTCGCTCTTCGTCTCGCGGACGAAGAGCAGCGCGACGAGCGTCACGACGGCGGCGATCGTCAGGTACAGCCCGACCAGGAAGATGTTGCCGTCGGCCTGCCACAGCGCCAGGGCGATCGTCGGTGCGAGCGAGGCACCGAGGATCGACGCGACGTTGTACGCGATCGCCGAGCCGGTGTACCGGACGTTCGTCGGGAACAGCTCCGGCAGCAGCGCACCCATCGGCCCGAAGGTCAGCCCCATCAGGGACAGGCCGACGATCAGGAACGTCACCACCGTGATCGGACCCTGCGACGCCGCGAACCAGAACTGGAACGTCAGACCGAACAGCGCGATGCCGATCGTGGTCGGGATGAGGGTCTTCCGGCGCCCGAACTTGTCGGCCAGGATTCCGGCGATCGGGGTGAAGATGCCGAAGAACACGACGCCGATCATGAGCAGCGTCAGGAACTCACCGCGGCTGTAGCCGAGGCCGACCTTCGGGACGAGCGGACCGGCCTCGGCACCGGTGGTGCCGTACGACAGCGTGAACGTGGTCATGAAGTAGAAGAGGACGTACGTCGCGACCATGCCGAACGTGCCGACGATGAGCGCCTTCCACGAGGTGCGGAACACCCGGCCCAGCGGGATCTTCGCGACCGTGCCGGACTCCTGCACGCCGCGGAACACCGGCGACTCGACGAGCTTGAAGCGCACGTAGAGCCCGACGATGACCAGGACCGAGGAGAGCAGGAACGGGATGCGCCAGCCCCACGCCTGGAAGTCGGCGTTCGGGGTGCCGTCGGCACCGGCGGGCATCGCGGCGTTGATCGCGATGAACAGGCCGTTCGCGAGCAGGAAGCCGATCGGTGCGCCGAGCTGCGGCATCGAGCCGAAGACGCCGCGCTTGCCCTTGGGGGCGTTCTCGGTGGCGAGCAGTGCCGCACCGGACCACTCGCCGCCGAGGCCGACGCCCTGGGCGAAGCGCATCACGGCGAGCAGGACCGGTGCCCACACGCCGATGGTGCTGAACGTCGGCAGGCAGCCGATCAGGAACGTCGCGGTGCCCATGACGAGCAGCGACGCGACGAGGGTGGTCTTGCGGCCCACCCGGTCACCGAAGTGCCCGAAGATGATCGACCCGATCGGCCGCGCGAAGAAGGCGAGGGCGAACGTCACGAACGACGACAGCTGCGATGCCGTGGGGTCCTCGTTCGGGAAGAACAGCGTCGGGAAGACGAGGACCGCGGCCGTCGCGTAGACGTAGAAGTCGTAGAACTCGATCGAGGTGCCGACGAGACTGGCGATGACGACGCGCGAGCGCGGGTTGCCTGCTGGTGCCGGAGCTGAGGTCGGGGTTGCTGGTGCCGGTGCGGCGGTCATGGGTGTCGTGTGGTCTTCCGTGGTGCGCACTCCTGGTAGGGAGCACGGATACCCGAAACGGCGGACACCGATCGGTTCGCGCAGGGTGGCGCGGGCACCGATCGGGTGCGTTCGGTTGGTGGGGGACCGCTTGTGACGGAAGACAACATCGTACGACAGATGTCGCCCACCTGCGAATCAGCCCAGAGTCAGCTGGCGGCTCCTGCGCTGGCGCCCGCCCCGGCGCCGGCCTCGAGGTGGGCGGGCAACTGGTGCCCCATCCGGTCGCGCTTGGTGTCGAGGTAGCCGGCGTTCTGCGCCGAGACACCGACCACCAGCGGCACGAGTGACTCGACGGTGATGCCGTGCTCCTCGAGCTGGCGACGCTTCTCGGGGTTGTTCGAGAGCAGTCGCACGCGGGTGATCCCGAGTTCGGCGAGGATGCCCGCGGCGCCGCCGTACGCACGGGAGTCGGCCGGCAGCCCGAGCGCCAGGTTGGCGTCGAGCGTGTCGAGGCCGTCCTCCTGCAGGCGGTAGGCCTTGAGCTTGTTGATGAGCCCGATGCCGCGTCCTTCCTGCCCGCGCAGGTAGACCACCACCCCGCCTTCGGCAGCGATGGTGTCGAGCGCGGCGTCGAGCTGGGGCCCGCACTCGCACTTCAGCGAGCCGAACGCCTCGCCGGTCAGACACTCGGAGTGCACGCGGACCAGGGCGCCGTCGGACGGGGCGGACCCGTCGGGCAGCGCGCCGATGATCGCGACGTGCTCCGCGCCGGTCACGAGGTCGCGGTAGGCGCGCATCTGGAACGTGCCGTGGGTGGTGGGGACGTTCGTCGACACCTCGAACTGGACGGGGCTGCCCGGGGTGGAGGAGGTCAGCGCGTCGGTCATGGGGTGCTCCGGTCGTTCGTGGGCCCGTCGTCTCCGAACCCGGGTGCTGCGTCGTGCTGCTGCGGTGTCTGCTGCTGCGCTGTCTGTGGTGGCGCTGTCTGTGGTGGCGCTGCCTGCGGCTGCGCTGTCGCGCTGCGTTGCGGTCGGGCTCGGACCAGCAGGTCAGGGCCCAGGCTGGTGGTCGATAGTACGTCCAACCGCCGACGCCCGGACATGCTTCCCACCCCGAGGTCGTCGAGGGCGACCCGGGGTCCGCCGAGCAGGATCGGGGCGACGTACACGAGGTACTCGTCGACGAGCCCGGCGGCGATGAGCGCGGACGCGACGGTGGGGCCGCCCTCGACGAACACCGAGTGCACCCCGTGCCCGCGCAGGGCAGCGAGCGACGCGGCGAGGTCGTGCCCCGGCAGCGTCACGAGCCCACGGGGGTGTCGACGGACCGCGGCGTCGTCGGGGACGGCGCGGTCACCGAGCACGACCGCGAGCGGCTGGTCGGCGAGGAGTTCACCCGCGTCACCCCGAGCGGTCAGGCTCGGGTCGTCGGCGAGCACGGTGCCGGTGCCGACCAGGATCGCGTCGTGCGCGGCACGCTGCTCGTGGACGTGCTGTCGGGCTGCGGCGCCGGTGATCCACTTGCTCGTGCCGTCGGCCGCTGCGGCGCGGCCGTCCAGGCTCGAGGCCCACTTCACGGTCACCCACGGGCGTCCGAGGCGGACCGACAGGAGCCACCGTTCGAGGAACGCCTCAGCCTCGTCGGCGAGCACACCGGACACGACGTCGACCCCGGCGACGCGGAGTCGGTCGGCACCGCCGTGCACGTCCGCGCCCGGATCGTCGATCGCGTACACGACACGGGCGACCCCGGCCTCGATCAGGGCGACGGCGCAGGGGCCGGTGCGGCCGGTGTGGTTGCAGGGCTCGAGGGTGACGACGGCCGTCGCGCCGCGGAGCTGTGCCGGATCGACCTTCGCCATCGCGTCGACCTCGGCGTGCGGGGTTCCGGCGCCCTTGTGCCACCCCTCGGCGAGGACGTCGCCGGCGGGGGAGAGGATCACGGCGCCGACCCGTGCGTGGTCGCCCACGACGGGCCCGAGGGCCGCGAGTTCGAGCCCGCGGCGCATCGCCCGGACCTCGGTGGGTCGTGCCGTGTCGCTCACGGATCGAGCCTACCGGCGGTGGATCGGTGACGCGTCATCGTCGGGAACGCGGCGTCATGCGGGACCGGGTCACGGAGCGCTGCGTCACGCGGGGCCGAGTCACGGAGCGCTGCGTCACGCGGGGCCGAGTCACGGAGCGCTGCGTCACGGAGCGTCGGGCCACGGGAGGTCCGATGCGGGCGCACCGTCGGCTCGGCGCAGGGCGGTCCACGCGGTCGTCGGCCCGCCGTCGCGTCCGGGGATCCGGGCGGGCCCGGCGCCGGTGAACGAGAACCCGGCGCTGCGGGCGACCGAGGCCGACGCCGTGTTGCCCTCGTAGCACTCCCAGTAGACGTCCGGAGCACCGTCCTCGAACGCCCAGTCCACGACGAGCTCCACCGCATCGTGCATCAACCCGGCACCGCGGGCCGAGGGCGCCAGCCAGAAGCCGAGGTCGCGGCCGGCGGTGCGGTAGCCGATGATCCCCTCGAGCCAGGAGGACCCGCTGCGACGGATCGCCCAGGTGTACTCGCGGTCCGACGCCCAGCCAGGACCGACCAGGGCGTCGACGAAGGTCCGTGCGTCCTGTTCGCGGTACGGCGTGGGGATCGTCGTCCAGCGGACGATGTCCGGGTCCTGACAGGCGTCGGTGATCGCCGCGGTGTCCGCCCGGGTCGGGACGTCGAGTCGGACCCGGGCGGACTCCAGCGTGACCGGCAGCACGGTCAGCCGCGCGAGCGCGGGACGAACCCGATCCGGTCGTACACGCGCGCCAGGGTCTCCTGCGCGATGGACTCGGCACGGTCCGCGCCGACGGCGAGCAGTCGGTCGAGCTCCGCCGGGTCGTCGAGCAGCTCGAGCGTGCGGGTGCGCACCGGCTCGAGCTCGGCGACGACGGCGTCGGCGACCGCGCCCTTGAGGTCCCCGTAGCCCTTGCCCGCGAACGATGCCTCGAGCTCGGCGACGGGGGTCCGGCTGAAGGCGGACAGGATCGCGAGCAGGTTCGTCACGCCCGGCTTCGCCTGCCGGTCGGAGCGGATCTCGCGCTCGTCGTCGGTGACGGCCGACTTGATCTTCTTCGCGGTGCGCTTCGGGTCGTCGAGCAGCCGGATCAGGCCGCTGTCGGACGCCGCCGACTTGCTCATCTTGCTCGTCGGGTCCTGCAGGTCGTAGATGCGCGCCGTCTCGGTGCCGATCCGGGCCTCGGGCACGACGAACGTGTCGCCGAACCGCGAGTTGAAGCGTCCGGCGAGGTCGCGGGTGAGCTCGACGTGCTGCCGCTGGTCGTCGCCGACCGGCACGACCTTGGTGTCGTACAGCAGGATGTCGGCGGCCATCAGGACCGGGTACGTGAAGAGCCCGACCGACGCGGCTTCGGACCCCTGCCGCGCCGACTTGTCCTTGAACTGGGTCATCCGGCTCGCCTCACCGAACCCGGTGAGGGTGTTGAGCACCCAGGCGAGCTCGGCGTGGGCCGGCACGTGTGACTGCACGAACAGCGTCGACTTCGTCGGGTCGATGCCCGACGCGATGTACTGCGCGGCCGTCGCCCGGGTGCTCGCGCGGAGCTCGGCCGGGTCCTGCGGCGAGGTGATGGCGTGCATGTCGACGACGCAGTAGATGGCGTCGAAGTCGTCCTGCAGGTCGCGCCACTGCATGAGCGCCCCGACGTAGTTGCCGAGGTGCAGCGAGCCGGCGGACGGCTGGATGCCCGAGAAGATGCGGGTCTTGGTCATGGTGGTGTTCCTGTGGGTCAGGTGGAGCGCAACGAGTGGGGATCAGAGTTCGTAGTCGACGACCACGGGGGCGTGGTCGGACCATCGCTGGTCGTACGCCGCGGCGCGGTCGACCGTGTACTCCGTGACCTTCGCCGCGAGGTCGGGCGTGGACATCTGGTAGTCGATGCGCCAGCCGGTGTCGTTGTCGAACGCCTGGCCGCGCCAGGACCACCACGTGTACGGTCCGTCGACGTCGCCGGCCTGCGCACGCCCGACGTCCACCCAGCCGAGCCCCGGGCCCGTCGAGCCGTCAGCGCCCTCGACCGGTTCGCCGTCGGCACCGAAGAAGCGCGAGAAGTAGGCACGCTCGCGCGGCAGGAAGCCCGCTCGCTTGACGTTGCCCTTCCAGTTCTTGATGTCGCGCTGGTCGTGCCCGACGTTGAGGTCACCGACGACGACGGCGAGTGGGTTGTGCGCGCGGAGGGCGGGCAGCCGCTCGGTCATGGCGTCGAGGAACTTCCACTTCTCGTCCTGCTTGGGGGTGTCGACCTCGCCCGAGTGCACGTAGGTGGACACGACCGTGACCGTGGTGCCGCCGATCTCGTAGTCGGCTTCGAGCCAGCGGCCGGCGGAGTCGAACTCGTCCGGTCCGAGGGCGACGCGGTGGATCTGGGCGGAGTGTCGCGAGGCGATCGCGACGCCGGCCCGGCCCTTGGCGGTCGCCGGGTCGTGCACGATGTCCCACTCGTCGCCGAGCAGACCGGCCAGGTCCTCGCTCGACGCACGCACTTCCTGCAGGGCGAGCACGTCGACGTCGCGGGTGGCGAGCCAATCGCCCATGCCCTTGCGGAAGGCGGCGCGGACGCCGTTCACGTTGACGGATGCGAGGCGCAGGCGTGTCATGCCGACCACCTTATCGGCGGGCGCCGACAGCCCCGGACCGCACCGGTTCGAGGTTCCACGACTCGCCGCGTGCCGTCCGCCGAGGTTCCACAGACCGACGTGGGGGACGCCGAGATGACGAGATTTCGGAACCTCGGGGAACGGGGCGGGCGCACCCCGGGGCGGGCGGGGCGGGCGGGGCGGGCTCGGGCACGGCAGTGCGGGGGACCGCACGACGGACGAGAGGCACGGTGCCAGCTGGCACCGTGCCTCCCGTCCGTCGGATCCGCGCGATCAGGCCGCGTCGTGGTCCGTCTGCAGGAACTCGACCAGGCTGTCGGCGGTGGTCTCGGCGTCGTCGCCGGTCACGGTGAGGCCGACCTCGTCACCGTTCTCGATGCCCAGGCCGAGCAGGGCGAGGATGCTGCCGGCGTTGCCGGACTTGTCGCCCTTGGCGATCGTGACCTGGTGGCCGGAGGCCGTCACGGTCTGGACGAAGAGGGACGCGGGGCGCGCGTGCAGGCCGGACGCGCTGGCGACGGTCACGGTGCGGGTGGCTTCGGACATCGATGTACTCCTGTCGATGGGTGGTGCGCTCATGCTAGCGAGCGCCGGATGGGTGGGTCGGGCGAGCGGTCAGGGTCGACCGGGCCAGAACACCTCGGTGCCGGCGGCTTCGACCTCGCGGACCAGGTCGAGGTTGACGGCGGGATCGGTGATGATCGTGTCGATGGCGGCGAGGGGTGCGACGCGGCCGAACTCCTCGCGGCCGAACTTGGTGTGGTCGGCGAGCAGGATGCTGCGGCGGGCGGACTTGATCATCGCCGACTTCACCGCGGCCTCGGCCATGTTGTGGGTCGTCAGGCCGCGCTCCGGGGTGATCCCGTTGATGCTCACGAAGGCGACGTCGACGCTCACCATGCCGATGAGCTGGTGCGTCCACGTGCCGACGCCGGCCAGGGAGTCGCTGCGGATGTTGCCGCCGAGCAGGTGCAGGTCGATGCCCGGCCGGTTCGCGACGGCCATCGCGACGGGGAGGGAATGCGTGACGACGGTGAGTCCGCGGTCCGTCGGCAGCATCTCGGCGAGGCAGATGGTGGAGGTGCCGGCGTCGATCATGATCGAGCCGTTCTCCGGCAGCTCCTCGAGCGCGGCCTCGGCGATGACCATCTTCTCGGCCTGGTTGATGCCGCCCCGGTCGCCGACACCGGGGTGGATCGTGATGCGTTCGACCGGGATGGCGCCGCCGTGGGCACGTCGGACCAGTCCCCGTCGCTCCAGCGAGGTGAGGTCGCGGCGGATGGTCTCGGGCGTGACCTCGAGCAGCTCGGCGAGGTCCTTGACGTCGACCCGCCCCTGCGCGCGCGCCTGCTCGACGATGCGCTGGTGGCGTTCTGGTGCGTACATCGGACCTCGTCGTCTCCTGGTCGGAACGGAACGGACATGACCGGGCACGAACCCGACGGAAACGAGCCGGAGCGGCGGGCCGTCAGACGCAAACGGGCATCTGTTTCTGCATTTTTATCCCCGGATGTGTTTGTTTGTCAACGCGGATCGGGGTAGTGTGCTGCTCAGCCGCACCGGCGAGGTCCCGTCTCAGCCGTGCGCGCACCGAACGAACACCCCACCGCAAGCGCGTGTGAGATGAAGGAGTCTCGAATGTCCGAACTGCTCGGCACCGGCGTCGGCCGCGGCGTCGCCCACGGCCCCGTGCTCCGCATGGCGGACCCGCTCGGCGAACCGTCGAAGGACGCCCTGACCGGTTCGGCGGACGACGCGAAGCAGGCCGTGCACGACGCACTGGCCGCGGTGGCCGAGGACCTCAACAAGCGCGGACAGCTCGCCGGCGGCGACGCCCAGGCCGTGCTCGAGGCGCAGGCGCTCATGGCGCAGGACCCGACCCTCCTCGACGACGTGCACACGCGCATCGACGGCGGCACCAACGCCGAGCGTGCCGTGTACGAGGCGTTCGCGCAGTTCCGTGACCTGCTCGTCGGCATGGGCGGCTACATGGGGGAGCGCGCAGCCGACCTCGACGACGTCGCCCAGCGCATCATCGCGAAGCTCCGTGGCGTGCACGCCCCCGGTGTCCCCGAGTCGGACACCCCGTTCGTCCTCGTCGCCCGTGACCTCGCTCCGGCCGACACCGCCCTGCTGGACCTCGACAAGGTCCTCGCGCTGGTCACGCGTGACGGCGGCCCGACCTCGCACACCGCGATCCTCGCCCGCGCCAAGGGCATCACCGCGATCGTCGGCGTCACCGGTGCCGACGACCTGGTCGACGGGCAGTCGATCGTCGTCGACGCCGTCGCCGGCACCGTCGTCACCGAGCCGTCCGACGCCCTGGTGGCCGACGTCGAGCAGCGCATCGCCGACAGGCTCGCCGCGGCCGCCGCACCGCTCACCGCCGGTGCCCTGGCCGACGGCCACGTCGTGCCCCTGCTCGCGAACCTCGGCAGCCCCGCCGACGCCGCGGGCGCCGTTGCTCTCGGTGCGGAGGGCGTGGGGCTCTTCCGCACCGAGTTCCTCTTCCTCGACTCGCCGAAGGCGCCGACCGTCGACGAGCAGACCGAGTCCTACCGTCAGCTCCTCGCCGCGTTCCCGGGCAAGAAGGTCGTCGTCCGTGCGCTCGACGCCGGTGCCGACAAGCCGCTGCCGTTCCTGACCGACAAGGACGAGGAGAACCCGGCGCTCGGCCGTCGCGGACTCCGTGCGCTGCGCAACCACCCCGAGGTGCTGCGCGACCAGCTCGTCGCGCTGGCCCAGGCGGACGCCGCGACCGAGGCCGACCTCTGGGTCATGGCCCCGATGGTCGCCGACGCCGAGGAGACCGAGTACTTCGTCACCCTGGCCCGCGAGCTCGGCATCCGCACCGCCGGCGTGATGGCCGAGGTGCCGTCGCTCGCCCTGATGGCCGAACAGGTCTTCCAGAACGCGGACTTCGTGTCGATCGGCACGAACGACCTGACCCAGTACACGATGGCCGCCGACCGCATGCTCGGCACCGTCGCGTCCTACCAGGACCCGTGGCACCCCGCCGTCCTGCGCCTCGTCGCCCAGCTCGGAGCGGCCGGTGCCGACGCGGGCAAGCCCGTCGGCATCTGCGGTGAGGCCGCAGCCGACCCGCTGCTCGCCGTCGTGCTCGTCGGCCTCGGCGCCACCACCCTCTCCATGACCCCCGCGGCCCTGGCCGACGTGCGCGCCGAACTCGGTCAGCACACGCTCGAGCAGGCCCGCGAGATGGCCCAGGCGGCACTCGCCGCGTCCACGGCGGCGGCCGCGAAGTCCGCCGCAGCGGCCGCGCACGCCGTCTGAGCCGCACCATCCCCAACACCCCGTCCGCACCAGCAGCAGCTCCACCACACAGAAAGTCACCGCACATGACAACGTCGTCCGTTGCAGCGCCCGACGCACCCGCGAAGTCGCGGGGCGGCGCACGCGTCGCCGTTCAGAAGTTCGGCACGTTCCTCTCCGGCATGGTCATGCCCAACATCGCGATCTTCATCGCGTGGGGCCTGATCACCGCCTTCTTCATCGAGACCGGATGGACCCCCGTCGGGATCCTCGGCGGGTTCGGTGAGACGGACGGTGTGGCCAACATCGGTCTCGTCGGCCCGATCCTGACGTACCTGATCCCGCTCGCGATCGCCTTCCAGGGTGGCCGGATGATCTACGAGACCCGCGGCGCCGTCGTCGGCTCGATCATGGCGATGGGTGTCATCCTCGGCGCCAACGGCACGATCATGATCCTCGGCGCGATGATCTGCGGGCCGCTCGGCGCGTACCTCATCAAGCAGATCGACAAGATCTGGGACGGCAAGATCAAGCCGGGCTTCGAGATGCTCGTCAACAACTACGCGGCCGGCATCCTCGGCTTCGGGCTGGCGATGGTCGGGTTCTTCTGGCTCGCCCCGCTGTTCAAGCTCATCGCCGAGGGCCTCGGCGACGCGGTGAACTTCCTCGTCCAGCACTCGCTGCTGCCGCTCGCCAGCGTCATCATCGAGCCGGCCAAGGTGTTCTTCCTGAACAACGCCATCAACCACGGTGTGCTCGACCAGCTCGGCGCCCAGCAGGTGCAGGACTCCGGCAAGTCGATCCTGTTCCTGCTCGAGGCGAACCCCGGCCCCGGTCTGGGCATCCTGCTCGCCTTCACCTTCTTCGGTGTCGGCATCGCCCGCTCGACCGCTCCCGGTGCGATCCTCATCCAGTTCTTCGGTGGCATCCACGAGATCTACTTCCCGTACGTGCTGCAGAAGCCGGTCCTGTTCATCGCCGTCATCCTCGGTGGTGCGACGGGCGTCGGCACGAACGTCCTGTTCGGCTCCGGCCTGGTCGCCCCGGCATCGCCCGGATCGATCTTCGCCGTGCTGACGGCGACGGCGAAGGACAGCTACGTCGGCGTCATCCTGTCGGTCGTCCTGTCCGCAGCGGTCACCTTCGCGGTCGCGTCGTTCTTCCTGCTGGCCAGCCGCAAGCGCGACCTCGCCAACGGCGGCGGTGACATGACCGCAGCGTTCGACAAGATGCAGGCCACCAAGGGCCGCGACGCGAACGCCGCGACCGCCGGGCTCTTCGGCGGCACCGCCCCGGCCAACTCGGAAGAGGCAGCCGCCGCCGGCACCACCGCCACCGCGACGAAGGTCCAGAACCTCGTGTTCGCCTGCGACGCCGGCATGGGCTCGAGTGCGATGGGCGCCAGTGTCCTGCGCAACAAGATCAAGAAGGCGGGCATCGAAGGGGTCACGGTCACCAACAAGGCGATCGCGAACCTGTCCGGTGACGAGGACCTGATCATCACGCAGGAAGAACTGACGGACCGCGCCAAGCAGAAGAACCCGAACGCGCAGCACGTGTCGGTCGGCAACTTCATGAACGCGCCGCAGTACGACCAGGTCGTCGACCAGCTCAAGAACCAGTAACGCCACCACCAGTAACGAAGTGCAGTATCGGAGGGGACGGGGACATCCCCGTCCCCTCCCTCACGTCCTCGAACACCAAGGAGAACCACGATGCCCGTCCTGCAGGAGAGCCAGATCCGGATCCACACCGAGGACACCGCGCCGACCAAGTCGGAGGCGATGAAGGAGGCGGCCGAGATCCTCGAAGCTGCGGGCGCGGTCACCGCTGACTACTACCCGGCGATGCTCGAGCGTGAGAAGAGCGTGTCCACGTACATGGGCAACTTCCTCGCCATCCCGCACGGCACGAACGACGCGAAGGACGCCATCAAGTCGTCCGCGCTGTCGTTCATCCGCTACGCCAGCCCGATCGACTGGGACGGCAACCCCGTGCGCTTCGTCGTCGGCATCGCCGGCGTGAACAACGAGCACCTCGACATCCTGTCCAAGATCGCGATCGTGTTCTCCGACGAGGACGAGGTCCAGAAGCTCACCGACGCGGCCGACACCAGCGCGATCCTGTCGATCCTCGGCGAGGTCAACGAGTGAGCACCACCGACCGGGGCACCGCCGTCCACTTCGGTGCCGGCAACATCGGCCGCGGCTTCGTCGGGCTCCTCCTGCACGAAGCGGGCTACGAGGTCGTCTTCGCCGACGTCGCCGCGCCGCTCATCGACGCCCTCGCCGCCGCCGACTCGTACACCGTGCACGAGGTCGGCACCGGAGCGCAGGACCACGAGGTCACGAACTTCCGCGCCCTGAACAGCGCGCAGGACGAGGACGGCGTCGTCGCCGAGATCGCCGCTGCCGCGATCGTCACCTGCGCGGTGGGCCCGAACGTCCTGAAGTTCATCGCCCCCGTCATCGCACGGGCGCTGCAGCAGCGCGACGCGGACGCTGCGCCCATCGCCGTGATGGCGTGCGAGAACGCGCTGAACGCCACGGACCGTCTGCGCGAGTTCATCGTCGGCGCGCTCCCGGCCGAGGGCCGTGACGCGGCGCTCGCGAAGGCCGTCTTCGCGAACACCGCCGTCGACCGCATCGTGCCGGCCCAGCCCGAGGGCGCCGGACTCGACGTCACCGTCGAGACCTACTTCGAGTGGGCCATCGACCGCACGCCGTTCGGCGGCAACGAGCCGGAGATCCCCGGCGCGCACTACGTCGACGGCCTCGCTGCCTCCATCGAGCGGAAGCTCTTCACGGTGAACACCGGGCACGCCACCGTCGCGTACCACGGCTTCGTCGCCGGGGCCGACAAGATCTCCGACGCCATCGCGATCCCCGCCGTGCGTTCCGAGCTCGAGTCCGTCCTGGCCGAGACGAGCGACCTGCTCGTCCGCCGCCACGAGCTCGACCCCGAGGTGCACCGCGCCTACGTCCAGGCGATCATCGCCCGGTTCGAGAACCCGCACCTGCCCGACACGGTGACGCGCGTCGGCCGACAGCCGCTCCGCAAGCTGTCGCGCGACGAGCGCTTCGTCTCGCCCGCCGCGGCGCTGGCCGAGGACGGCACCGAGCCGACCGCACTGCTCGACGCGATGGGCGCGGCGCTCCGCTTCGACGTCGCCGACGACGAGCAGAGCGTCGAACTGCAGGCGCTCCTGGCCTCGGACGCGTCCGATGCCGACGTGGTGACGCAGATCACCGGCCTCGCCGCGGAGCACCCGCTGCACGCAGCGTTCGCGGACCGGGTGCGTGTCGCGCGCGGCTGACGCTCTCGACGTGGCCCAGTGATGACGGGAGGCCCGGTGCCAGCTGGCACCGGGCCTCCCGTCTTCACGTGGTCACCGCGACCGCCCCGCCCGGATGGTGAGTCCGCCGTGGTCCACCGTCAGCCGCACCGCCACCACGGAGCCGAACGGGTCGCCGTCGAGCTGGACCTGCTCGGGCTGGTCCAGCTCGAGGTCGAGGACCCGTGCGCTCGTGTACCGCAGCGTCCGGGTGGCCGGGATGAGCCACGACAGGAACCGGCCGAACCCGGTCCGGTGGAAGAAGCGGTTCAGCGACAGGCCGTAGCCGACGCCGGCCCAGCCGACCGTCCGACCGGGGCGGAACGCGACCGCGTCGAGCACCCCGTCGTCCGGCTTCGCGGCGGGCAGCAGCAGGACGCCGGCGGTCAGGGTGCCGCAGTTGCCGACGATGACGGTGTGCGCCCGCATCGTCCGGGTGTCACCGTCGTCGAGGCGGTACCGCAGGTCGATCTGCCGGTTGCCGATCACGGACCGCATGATCGGGTCCGAGTACGCGAGCCAGCCGAACCGCTTCTTGAGCCGCGCGTTGGTGTTGGCCGCCATGTTCGCGTCGAGGCCGATACCTGCCATCACCAGGAAGGCGTGGCGATTCGTCGTGCCCTGCGGGTCGGTGAGCTCGGCGAAGGCGAGGTCGACCGGCCGATCGGTCCCGCTGAAGGCGGCTCGGACCGAGCCGGCGACGTCGTTCAGCGGGATGCGGAGGTTCCGGGCGTACAGGTTCCCGGTGCCGACGGGGAGCACGGCGAGTGGCACGCCGGAGCCGTGCAGCACCTCGGCTGCGACGCGCAGTGTGCCGTCGCCACCGACGACCAGGACGACGTCCGGCGCGGTGGCGAGCGCATCGAGCGCGGCGGCACGGCCGTCGTCGGACGCCGCGGTCTCGAACCACGTCGTGGGATCCCAGCCGTTCCGGCCCGCCTCGGCCCCGACGGTGTTGCGGAGCACCCGCAGGTCGACCTTGGACGGGTTGACGACGATCGCGGCGCGCGGCATGGAAGGACGATACCGAACAGCCGTCGCGGTCCAGATCGGACGGATCCTGTCCACCATCGGCTGATCCGGGCGAAACTGGGAGTCCGGAGCGCAGATCGCATGTGATCAGAACACACTCGGGACACGGTGAACGCCGGGTGTCTCCGACGTCCGATCGGCTCTTCGCCATCTCAGGCAGGGGCCTCCGTGGCCAGATCGCCCATCTTCCGTTCCATCGTCGTCGTCAGTACCGGGATCGGGTTGGCCGCGGTACTCGCGCTCGGCGCCTCCTCGGCCGCGTCGGCCGCCACCATCATCGACGGCCCCGTCGGTCTCGGGACCGCGGCGAGCTACGGCGTCCTCGGCGCGCAGACCGTGACGAACACCGGGCCGACCGTGGTCAACGGTGACCTCGGCGTCTCGCCCGGTACCTCGATCACCGGCTTCGGCGGCACCGGCAACGGGACCGTGAACGGCACCGTGCACCAGACCGACGCCGCGGCCGCGCAGGCCCAGTCGGACACCACGACCGCGTACAACGTGGCCGCTTCGCTGACGCCGACCCGGACCGGGCTCCAGGAGCTCAACGGGCTCAGCCTCAGCCCGGGCGTCTACAACGGCGACACGCTGCAGCTCGCGAACACCGGCCAGCTGACCCTGGCCGGCAGCGCAGACTCGGTCTGGGTGTTCCAGGCCGCGTCGACCCTGACGATCGGGTCCGGCACGAGGATCGTCATCACCGGTGGCGCGAGTTCGTGCAACGTGTTCTGGCAGGTCGGCAGTTCCGCGACCATCGGCAGCGCCGCCCAGTTCCAGGGCACCGTCCTCGCGGACCAGTCCGTGACGGCGACGACGGGTGCGACGGTCGTGGGCCGGCTGCTCGCCCGGAACGCTGCGGTGACGCTCGACGACAACACCATCACCCGTCCGACCAACTGCCCGGCTGCCGGCACGCCGTCCGAGAGCGTCGCACCGACGATCACCTCGGGCACGCCGACCGACGCCACCGCGGGCACGCCGTACTCGTTCCCCGTCACCGCGACGGGCAACCCGGCACCCACGTACTCCGACGGCGGGACCCTGCCCCCGGGCCTCACGATCAACCCGGACACGGGTGTCATCTCCGGGACGCCCACCACGCCGGGCACCACGACGGTGACGATCACGGTCGACAACGGCACGGCACCGCCGGACACCGAGACCTACGTCGTGACCGTCCGTGCGCCGGCACCGACGCCCACGGCGACGCCGACCGCTTCGGCTCCCGTGCCCACCGCTCCCACGTCGACAGCACCCGCGGTCCCGGTCATCGGTGGCGGCGACACCGGCGGCGGCACGACGGAACTGGCCTTCACCGGCAGCGACCCGACGATCCCGCTCGCCGCGGCAGGCGCGATGCTGCTCGCCGGCATCGCCGTGATGGTGCTCCGTGCACGGACCCTCCGTGCACACCGCCGGCGGATCGGGGCGTAGCGTCGGCCGCATGACGAAGCACTGGGTGGCACCGCGGTTCGGCGGCAGCGAGGTCCTCGAGTTCGTGGACACCGAGGTCGCCGCACCCGGACCCGGCGAGGTCACCATCGCGGTCCGCGCCGCCGGCATGAACCCCGCCGACACGAAGCACACGCGGCAGGGCGACCCGGCCGACCTGCCGGTGCCCGTCGGCTACGAGGTCGCCGGCGTGCTCACCGCGGTCGGACCGGACACCACGATCGCGTCCGGCGGGGGAGCGGTCGGCGACGAGGTCCTGGCGTTCCGGGTCGCCGGCGGTTGGACGTCGTCCCTCACCGTCCCGGCGGCGGACGTCTTCGCGAAGCCCGCCGGGCTCGGCTTCGCCGAGGCGGCGAACCTGTTGCTCGCGGGCTCCACCGCAGCCGACATGCTGCGTGTCACCCGTGCCGCGGGCCGCGACACCGTGCTGGTGCACGGTGCCTCCGGAGCAGTCGGCGTCAGCCTGCTGCAGCAGCTCCGCCTGCTCGGCGCGCGCGTCATCGGCACCGCCTCCGAGCGGGGTGCGGACGTCGTGCGACGCTTCGGCGGCGAATGGGTCGCGTACGGCGACGGCCTGGAGGTACGGGTCCGGTCGCTCGCACCCTCCGGCATCGACGTGGCACTGGACTGCGTGGGCACCGACGAGGCCGTCGACGTCTCGCTCGCCGTGGTCGCGGACCGCGACCGGATCGTCACGATCGCCGCGCAGGCGCGCGCCGCCGAGGCGGGGTTCGCCGCAGTCGGTGGGGCGCAGCCCGCGAGCAAGGCGTTCCGCGACTCCGTGCGACAGCGACTGATCGACCTGGCCGGGGCCGGACAGCTCGAAGTGCCGGTGGCGCGGACGTTCCCGCTCGCCGAGGCGAAGGCGGCCGCGGAGCTGCTGGAGTCCGGGCACCCCGGCGGCAAGCTGGCACTGCTGCCCTGAGTCGGTCGGAGCGCCGGTCGGAGCGCTGTCGGAGCGCAGTCGCTGCGCTGTCCTCCGCTGGGGGGACGCGTCCGGTCGCCGCCGCTGCCAGACTCGACGGTGATCGCAGTCGGCCCCGGAAGGAACGAACCAGTGAGTGACCAGTACCCGCCGCAGAACCCGTACGGCCAGCAGCCCGGACCGTACGGCCAGCAGCCCGGACCGTACGGCCAGCAGCCCGGACCGTACGGCCAGCAGCCCGGACCGTACGGCCAGCAGCCGACCGGCCCGCGCCAGCCCCCGCTGTGGGCGCCGTGGTACGGGATCCCGTTCGTGCAGGCGTTCCCGCGGTTCTGGAAGAAGTACGTCCGGTTCGACGGCCGCGCGAGCCAGTCGGAGTTCTGGTTCTGGGCCCTGTGGTACGTCATCGGCTCGGCGGCCACCGGCATCGTCGGTGGGTTCTTCAACGTGCTGCCGTTCTTCGACGACGCGTCGAACGGGTTGAGTGGGTTGTGGGCCCTGGCCTGCGCACTCGGCTTCATCGCGCTGACGGTGCGACGACTGCACGACGTGAACCTGAGCGGGTACTTCGCCTTCCTCTTCATCATCCCGCCGCTCGGCGTCCTGTTCTCGCTGATCGTCGGTCTGATGGGCTCGAACCCGCAGGGGCAGCGGTACGACGAACCCCACCGCGGGTAGCGAGCGACGGCCGCGCGACGGTTCTGGTTGACTCGGACCCGACTACCAGCCAACGATCGAGGGGGACACCGTGAGTGACCAGTACCCGCAGAACCCGTCCGGCCAGCAGCCGGGCGGCCAGCCGAACCCGTACAACGGAACGCCGCAGTACGGCCAGCAGCCGGCGACCGGCCCGAACGGCGAGCCGCCGATCTGGGCCCCCTGGTACGGGATCTCCTTCGGCAAGGCCGTCGGACGCTTCTTCAAGAAGTACGCGACCTTCAGTGGCCGGGCGAGCCGCAGCGAGTTCTGGTGGTGGTACCTGGCGAACGCGATCGTCGGCATCGTCCTCGGCATCCTGTACGGCATCGGCATCGCCACGTCGGAGCGTTCGACGGTGTCGATGTCGACCGCGACCTCGGCGAGCGTGCAGTCGACCGTCACCAGCCCGTCCGCGCTCTTCGTGATCGCCGGCATCCTGATCGGGCTCTGGGGCCTCGCGATCATCATCCCGACGCTCGCCCTCGGCTGGCGACGCCTGCACGACGCGAACCTGCCCGGTGCCCTGTGGATCATCGCGATCTTCGTCGGCATCGTCGGCATCGTGTTCGGCCTGCTGCCCTCGAACCCGCAGGGGGAGCGCTACGACCGACCGACCGGCGCTCGATGAGCAACGACACACCGCAGTGGGGCCAGCCCGGCGGCGACCAGCCGTCGGGGCCGCCCGACCCCGGGCAGCAGCAGCCGGGGTACGGGCAGCAGCCCGGTCCCTACGGGCAGCAGCCCGGGTACGGCCAGCAGCCTGCCCAGTACGGTCAGCAGCCCGGGTACGGCCAGCAGCCCGGGTACGGCCAGCAGTACGCCGACCCGTACCCGCAGGCCGGCCCGCCGATCCCGGTCGGGCCCGACGGGGCTCCGCCGCTGTGGGCACCCTTCTACAGTGCCGGGTTCCTCGACGCCTTCACCCGGTTCTTCAAGAAGTACGCCCGGTTCGACGGGCGCGCCAGCCGCAGTGAGTACTGGTACTGGGTCCTGGCGAACGCGATCGTGACCCTCGTTCTGTACGGCGGGTTCATCGCCGGCATCATCTCGTGGAGCGTCTCGGCCTCGACCACCGACGAGTACGGCTACACCCAGACCGAGGGTGCACCCCCGGCGTGGATCTTCATCCTGCTCGTCTTGTACGGCCTGTGGTGGCTCGCGACCCTCATCCCGAACATCGCACTGGGGTGGCGCCGCGTCCACGACGCGAACCTCGCCGGGCCGCTCTGGCTCATCGGGATGTTCGTCGGCATCGCCGCGATCGTGTTCGGCTGCCTGCCGCCGAACCCGGCCGGTGCGCAGTACGACCGTCCCGACCAGGCGTAGCACCACACAACGGCAATCGGCCCGCACTGCGCGAACGCGCGGTGCGGGCCGATCTGCGTCGTGCGCGGACTCAGACCACGCGGAGTCGAGCCAGTGCACCGTCGACGACGAGGTCGCGGACGGTGACCGTCGGATCGGCGATCTGGAAGCGGAGCGCGCCGCCCGGCTGCTCGAACCACGGCTGCACGAAGCGGACGTTCACCATGAACGGGCGCTCGACCAGGTAGCGGTGGGTCTCCGGGACGCCGGCGACGTGCGGCGGCAGCGACCGGCTCGGCAGCGGGGTGTCGAGGGGGTGCAGCAGGTAGCCGTCCGGACCACCGATGCGGTCGACGGGGACGCCCGCGGGGATCTGGATGGTCAGCCCCTGTTCGCCGGCCTGCGACACCTGCTGCGCCAGCTGCGGGTACGTCGACGCCGCACGGTCACGGAGCCCGTCGAGCTCGTGCCGGGCGATGTCGCGCGGAGCCGGGAACGGCCGGTTCAGGAACCGACGGAGCATCTCGACCGCGTCCTCCTCGCCGCGCGCGGTGGCGAGGCGGCGGGCCGTGCCGTAGTCGACGACCTCGAGCGCGAACTCGTCGGACGCCTCGGCCGGGACCACGCGGAGCGCGCCCTCGACCGGCGGCTCGTGCAGGGTCTCTCCGGGGAGCTGCACGTAGCGGATCGTGTAGCCGAGCTGGTCGAGGATGGGGCGGGTGGCCGCGAACGTCATGGAGCGGAGCCTATCGGTGGAGTCGATGTCGAGTCTTGGACGCCCCCGAGTGTCAGGCGCGACCCCGCATGACGGCCTGCTTGACCTCGGAGATCGCCTTCGTCACCTGGATGCCACGGGGGCAGGCGTCGGTGCAGTTGAAGGTGGTGCGGCAGCGCCAGACCCCTTCCTTGTCGTTGAGGATGTCGAGGCGGACCTCGGCGGCGTCGTCACGCGAGTCGAAGATGAAGCGGTGCGCGTTCACGATCGCGGCCGGGCCGAAGTACTGCCCGTCGGTCCAGAACACCGGGCACGACGAGGTGCACGCGGCGCAGAGGATGCACTTCGTGGTGTCGTCGAAGCGTGCGCGGTCGGCCACCGACTGGATGCGCTCCTTGCCCGGGGTGGGCGCCGTCTTCGGCTGCAGGAACGGCTGGACCTCGCGGAAGGACTTGAAGAAGGGCTCCATGTCGACGACGAGGTCCTTCTCGAGCGGCAGGCCCTTGATCGCCTCGACGTAGATCGGCTTCGAGACGTCGAGGTCCTTGATCAGGGTCTTGCACGCCAGCCGGTTCCGCCCGTTGATGCGCATCGCGTCCGAGCCGCAGACGCCGTGCGCGCAGGAGCGGCGGAACGTCAGGGAGCCGTCCTGGTCCCACTTGATCTTGTGCAGGGCGTCGAGGATGCGGTCGGTCGGCAGCATCATGACGTCGAAGTCCTGCCAGCGCGGCTCGTCGTCGACGTCGGGGTCGAAGCGCCGGATGATGAGCGTGACGGAGAAGGACCCGGGAGGCGCGTCGGTGGTGTCGGTCCGGGGTGCGTCGGAGACCAGGGTGTCGGTCATCTCAGTACTTCCTCTCCATCGGCTGGTACCGGGTCACGACGACCGGCTTCCAGTCCAGCGTGATGTGGTCGTCGGCGAGTGACGAGTGCGGGTCGCCCGTCAGGTACGCCATCGTGTGCTGCATGTAGTTCTCGTCGTCGCGCTTCGGGTAGTCGTCGCGCATGTGGCCGCCGCGGCTCTCCTTGCGGTTGCGGGCCGAGTAGACGACCACCTCGGCCAGGTCGAGCAGGAACCCGAGCTCGACGGCCTCGAGCAGGTCGGTGTTGAACCGCTTGCCCTTGTCCTGCACCGAGACCTGCATGAAGCGGTTCCGGAGCGTGTGGATGGTCTCGGTGACGCGGGCGAGGGACTCATCGGTGCGGAACACCTGGGCGTTCTTGTCCATCTCGTCCTGCAGCTCCTTGCGCAGGACGGCGATGCGCTCGGTGCCGGTCGAGGCGCGCAGCTGGTCGAGCATCGCCCGGACGCCGGCAGCGGGGTCTTCGGGCAGCGGGAGGAACTCGGCGGTCTTGACCCACTCGGCGGCGTTGTTGCCCGAGCGCTTGCCGAACACGTTGATGTCGAGCAGCGAGTTCGTGCCGAGACGGTTCGAGCCGTGCACCGAGACGCACGCGCACTCGCCGGCGGCGTAGAGGCCGGGGACGACGGTGGTGTTGTCGTAGAGCACCTGCGCGTCGGTGTTCGTCGGGATGCCGCCCATCGCGTAGTGCGCGGTCGGCATCACCGGCACCGGCTCGACGACGGGGTCGACGCCGAGGTAGGTGCGGGCGAACTCCGTGATGTCCGGGAGCTTGGTCTCGAGGACCTCGGCACCGAGGTGCGTGCAGTCGAGCAGGACGTAGTCCTTGTTCGGGCCGGCACCGCGGCCCTCTGCCACCTCTTGCACCATGCACCGGGCGACGATGTCGCGTGGGGCGAGGTCCTTGATGGTGGGGGCGTAGCGCTCCATGAAGCGTTCACCGGAGGCGTTGCGCAGGATCGCACCCTCGCCACGAGCGCCCTCGGTCAGCAGGATGCCGAGGCCGGCGAGGCCGGTCGGGTGGAACTGGAAGAACTCCATGTCCTCGAGCGGCAGGCCCGTGCGCCACACGATGCCGACGCCGTCGCCGGTCAGGGTGTGCGCGTTCGAGGTCGTCTTGTACATCTTGCCGAAGCCGCCGGTCGCGAAGATCATCGCTTTGGCGTGGAACACGTGCAGCTCACCCGTGGCGAGCTCGAACGCGACGACGCCGGCCGGCTGCTTGCGCGTGACGCCGTCTTCGCCCACGACGTCGACCATGATGAGGTCGAGCGCGTAGAACTCGTTGTAGAACTCGACGCCGAGCTTGACGCAGTTCTGGAACAGCGTCTGCAGGATCATGTGACCCGTGCGGTCAGCCGCGTAGCAGGCGCGACGGACCGGTGCCTTGCCGTGGTCGCGGGTGTGGCCGCCGAAGCGACGCTGGTCGATCTTGCCCTCGGGCGTGCGGTTGAACGGCAGGCCCATGTTCTCGAGGTCGATGACGGCGTCGATGGCTTCCTTCGCCAGGATCTCGGCGGCGTCCTGGTCGACCAGGTAGTCGCCGCCCTTGATCGTGTCGAAGGTGTGCCACTCCCACGAGTCCTCTTCGACGTTCGCGAGGGCCGCGGCCATCCCGCCCTGCGCCGCACCGGTGTGCGAGCGGGTCGGGTAGAGCTTCGAGATGACGGCCGTCTTCGCCTTCGGGCCGGCCTCGATCGCGGCACGCATGCCCGCGCCTCCTGCGCCGATGATGACGATGTCGAACTGGTGGTGGTGCACGGTGGTCTCGGTCACAGGGGTCTTTCCGTAGACGGTGGGAAGGCGGTCGGCAGCGGGGATGGTGCTACTGCGCCGGGCAGAAGGAGGGCAGGTCCGCGGCGGCTGCGCCGGCGGGGCACGGGTCGAACGTCCAGCAGACGAGCAGGCCGAGGACGATCAGCACGACGCACGCGATGAGGATCGCGGCGAGGAGCGTCTTCCGGATGCCCGGCTTCGACACGTAGTCGTTGACGATCGTGCGCATGCCGTTCGAGCCGTGGATCAGGGCCAGGACGAGCATGAGGGAGTCCCACACCTGCCAGAACGGGTTCGCCCACTTGCCGGCGACGAAGGCGAAGTCGATCTGCTTGACACCCTCGCCCGCCACCATGTTGACGAAGAGGTGGCCGAAGATCAGCACGACGAGCAGGACGCCCGAGCCGCGCATGTAGATCCAGCCCCACTTCTCCCAGTTGGTGGAGCGGCGGGCGGCCGAGGCGGAACGGGGAGGTTCGACGATCTGCGTGGTCATCAGGTGCCCCTCTAGTTGAAGTCCGCGAAGAGGTTCATGAGCTGGCGGGGCAGGAAGCCCGCGATCGCGATCGCCCACAGGACGATGACGACCCAGAACATGGCCCGCTGGTACTTCGGCCCCTTGGACCAGAAGTCGACGAGGATGATCCGGAGCCCGTTGAACGCGTGGAACACGATGGCCATCACCAGGGCGATCTCGCCGATGTTCATGATCGGGGTCTTGTACGTGCCGATGACCGCGTTGTACGCCTCGGGTGAGAGGCGCACGAGAGCCGTGTCGAGGATGTGCACGAGCAGGAAGAAGTAGATCGCGACACCGGTGATCCGGTGCAGGACCCACGACCACATGCCGGTCGACCCGCGGTACAGCGTGCCCTCGAGTTTCCGAGAGGCGCGGGGCGCCTCGATCGTGACTTCGGGGACGGCGGTCGCCGTACCGCCGCCGGTGGGCTCAGCCATGAGCTCGTCCTTCCATAGGACGGGCTCGCCCGATCGGCGAGCCCTTGCCGTTCGTGTTCGTGTGGAACACGTCCCATCCTATGCGCGGGTGCTGACCTTCTCGTCCCGACCGGCCCGCAGGCCCCGACCCACGGGCGGCGCGCCGATGTTCCTGGCCGTGTCGTGGTGCCCCAGGAGCTGGTCGCCGACGGCCTCCCACGTGGTGCCCTCGACCCGGAGACGACCCGCCGATCCCATCCGTTCCGCGAGTGCGCGGTCGTGGTGGAGCCGCAGGACCGCCTGTCGGAGGGCCTGCGGTGCGTCGGTGTCGTAGAGCTCGCCGTCGAGTCCGGGGGCGACGAGGTCGAGCGGACCACCCGACGCCGGCGCGATCACCGGCAGCCCCGAGGCGTGCGCTTCCTGGAGGGTCTGCCCGAAGGTCTCGGCCGGACCGGTGTGCACGAAGAGGTCGAGCGAGGCGTACGCGTCGGCGAGGGCGTCGCCGCGCAACGGTCCGGTGAAGGTGACGTCGAGGTGCCGCAGGCGTCGCTCGAGCAGCGCCCGGGACGGCCCGCCGCCGGCCACGACGACGCGGATGCCGGGGATCCCGCCGAGCTCGGCGAGCCGTTCGACCTCCTTCTCCGGCGCCAGCCGCCCGACGTAGCCGACGATCGTCTCGCCGTGCGGGGCGATCCGGCGCCGGAGCGCCCGGACGTGGGCGGACTCCCGTCGGGCCGGGTGGAAGAGCTCGGTGTCGACCCCGCGCCCCCAGCGGGCGACGCGGGGGACCCCGTCCTCGGCGAGCATCGCGGCGGTCGCGCTCGACGGTGCGAGCGTCAGCGAGGCGCCGGCGTGGATGCGGCCGAGGATCCTGCGGACCAACGGGACGGTCGCCGTCAGGCCGTTGCGGCGGGCGAAACCGGCCACGTCGGTCTGGAAGACGGCGACGGAGGGGATGCCGAGCCTCCCGGCTGCCGTGATCGCGCGTCCACCCAACAGGAACGGACTCGCGGCGTGGAGCACGTCGGCGCCGGAGGCGGCGAGGATCGTGTCGAGGACGGGGTGGGGGAGTGCGACGGGGAACTGCCGGTACGCGACGGCGGGGATCCGGTGCACGTCGAAGGAGCGGTAGCGCTCGACACTGCTGCGGGACCGGAACTGCGCGAGCCCCGGGGTGTCCGGTGCGATCACGACCGCGCGGTGGCCACGGCGTTCCAGGTGGTCGAGGACCGCCAGGACGCTGGTGGTCACGCCGTTGAGGGTGGGCAGGAAGCTCTCGGTCACGACGGCGACGGTCCGGGGGGACGTGCCGCGCTCCACGCTGCGTGCGCTCATGGTGCTGCCCATGCTCCGGGCGTCACGTGACCCCGCGGGGCCGACGACGTGAACGGGGCGGAGGCGGCGGGTGAACAACGACGTGCGGGAGCCCGCATGCGGGAATCGTGCGGAGACCACCCAGGATCCGCGCGGCAGGACCGGTACGGTGAGCGCGTGGCTGACGCTCTCGAAGACTTCTACGCGATCATCCCCGCAGGGGGCATCGGATCGCGCCTGTGGCCGCTGTCGCGCGCGGACGCACCCAAGTTCCTGCACGACCTGACCGGGTCCGGCACCTCGCTGCTCCGGCAGACCTGGGACCGGCTCGCTCCGCTCGCGGGCGAGCAGCGGATCATGGTCGTGACCGGACGGGCGCACCGCGTCGCCGTCGAGTCGCAGCTTCCCGGGGTCGAGGACCACAACGTGGTGCTCGAGAGCGAGCCGAAGGACTCCACGGCGGCCATCGGCCTCGCCGCGGCGATCCTCGTGCGCCGCGAACCCGACGTCGTCATCGGCTCCTTCGCCGCCGACCACGTCATCGGTGACGCCCGCGGCTTCCGCCGTTCCGTGCGCGAGGCCGTCGCCGTCGCCCGCGCCGGGTACATCACCACCATCGGCATCACGCCGACCGAGCCCGCGATCGGCTTCGGGTACATCCACGCGCACGGCGACACCCTGGACATCGAGGGCGCACCGACCGCGCACGCCGTCCGGTCGTTCGTCGAGAAGCCCGACCTGGACACCGCACGCTCGTACGTCGAACAGGGCACGTACCTGTGGAACGCGGGCATGTTCATCGCCCGCGCCGACGTGCTGCTCGAGGAGATCGGCCGGAACAACCCGACGCTGCTGGCCGGCATCAACGAGCTCGCGGACGCCTGGGACACCTCGGCCCGCGGGGCGGTCGTCGACGCGGTGTGGCCCACGCTCGAGAAGATCGCGATCGACTACACCGTCGCCGAGCCGGCCGCCGCGGCCGGCCGCATGGCGGTCGTCCCCGGTGACTTCGACTGGGACGACGTCGGCGACTTCGCCTCGCTCGCCAAGCTGCAGTCCGGTGGTCGCCCGAACAACCTCGCCGTGCTCGGTGACGGCGCGCGGATCCTGGCCGACTCGTCGAGTGGCATCGTGATCTCGCACAGCCAGCGGCTCATCTCGCTCATCGGGGTCGAGGACATCGTCGTCGTGGACACCCCCGACGCGCTCCTCGTGACCACCAGCGCGAACGCGCAGCGGGTCAAGGGTGTCGTGGATGCGCTCAAGATCAGCGGCCGCGGCGACGTCCTCTGACGACGTCGCACCGGTCGTTCGTCCGGTGATGTTTCAGGTGTAGGGTCACTGGGGGAGCGACACGGGGAGGACACGGGGGCGATGGTGGACATCGAGTTCGACGCGGGGGACGCGTCAGCACTGGCAACGGCGGTACGGGCAGCAGCAGCGACCCTCCGCGGGCAGGGCGGGAGCCGTTCGGGAGCGGCGGAGTCGGCGCTGGCGGACTTCGCAGGCTCGTACGCCGACCGATTCCGTGACGCCGTCGTCATCGAGGCGGAGGACCGAGGCAAGCTCGTCGGGGTGCTGACCGATCTCGCGTCCGGGGTCGACCGAGCCGCCCAACGCGCCGAGCAGGAGCGTGAGCGCGTCCGCGCGCACGCCGCCTGGAAGGTCCGAGAATCCGAGCGTCAGCGGTCGGCCGCGGACGCGCTCGCCGGACCGTTCTCGGGAGCGGCGGTCGATCTCTGGGGGACGTTGGTCGACCGGGAACCCTCGAACGAGCCGCTCACTCGACCAACCGTCGACGCCGAGTTCCGCGGCCGTGAACGTGCTCGGTACGGAGCCGGCGCGAGCCGAGGGAAGAGCTCCGCCGACCCGGCGGCACTGCGCGCGTTCGTCTCGACGGTGGCAGGGCTGGACGCCTCGGCTTCGGCGGAGGCGGCGCGAGTGCGATCGGCTTGGTCGTCGTTCCGGTCCTCGTGCGCATGGGTACAGGTCGACCGCGGCAGCATGCCCGCCGGATTCGATCGGTACACCGGGGAGAACGACGAGGACCGGTCCTGGATCGCCAAGACCGCCCAGGCGTTCGAGGATGCAGGCGGCGGCGCGCTCGCCGACGCGGTGCTCGACATCGCTGCCATGGGACGGGCAGCCCCCGCCGTCCAGGGGTTGCTCGCGGCGGGCCTGACGCCGGCGCAGGTCGCTGCGAGGTGGGCAGCGCTCGGTCTGACCAAGGCAGACGCCGATGCCCTTCGCGCGCTGCCGATGTCGGTGCTGTCCGAGCTCGGCAACCTGGAGGGCATTCCGTACTGGGCTCGGAGCACGGCAAACGTCGTGCTGTTGAACCAGCGATTGGGCGACGTCGAGCTCGAGATCGAGAGTCTTCTGGCATCAGTGGCGTCCACGGGCGACGAGGGTGCCGCACGCGCGGCGGCACAGCGGATCGCGGCGCTGAAGACCGAGCTGAAGTCCCTGCGCAACATCAACGCGACGATGGCGAAGAAGGGGGCGGAGGGGGAGCGGTACCTCATCTCGCTCACCGACGACCAGCCCCCGCTGGCGGCCGTTTCGATCGGTGACCTCGACACGGCTGACTCCGTGACGTGGGCCGTTCCGGGGATGGACACGACGACCGCGGACATGAGTTCGTGGACGATGGCGGCGCAGAACATCTACGACGAGCAGGGGCGAGCTGCTGTCGATGGCGGGTTCTCCGGGACCCACGCAGTCGTCTCCTGGATCGGGTACGACACGCCGACGCCCGCAGAAGTTCTCTTCATGGGGAAGGCGAAGCGGGGCGGAGGGCAGCTTGCCGAGTCAATCCGTGGATTGGGGGCCGTGCGCACAGAGCGGATGCCGGAGACGAATGTCGTCGCGCACTCGTACGGCACGACCACGACGGCCGTCGCGTTGTCGCAACGAGGCGTTCACGTCGATCGGTTCGTGGCGCTCGGTTCAGCGGGGCTGCCGGACACTGTCGATTCAGCAGACGAACTGCACGCCGGACACGTGTACGCGGCACAGGCGAAGGACGCACCAGTGGGGCAGGCCGGTCAGGGTGACGAGTGGGCTGTCTTCGGACGAGACCACAGCGTTGCGCATCATGTCGACCCAACGTCCGGGGACTTCGGGGCAACCGTGTTCGGTGCCAACGGCACGACGGCGGCTGACGGCAGGAAGCTGAAACCGGTCTTGCACCACGACCCGTTGAACAGTGACCTCAAGGGGTACCTCGACCGTGACACGGAGACGATCTACAACGTCGGGCGAGCGACGATCGGTTTGGACGACGAGCTCACCCCGCCAGGATCACGGTGACCGTGCGCAAGCAATGAGGAGAACGATGACCGTCGTAACGCCCGTCGGACGCGTGGCTGCGAGCGCGATGGCGCTCGTGGCGCTGGTGACCGTGCTCGCTGGGTGCGCCCGGCACCCCGAGGAGAGGAAGCCGTCCGTGAACCCTGAGACCGCGAAGCAGCAGATGATCGACGCCGTCGACGAAGTCACCGGGCGCCTGGGCGGTGAGTGGAAGCCCCGGACCGGGCCGGATTACGCCGAGAGATGTCAGCTGCCGGACGGTGAGGACGGTGCGCACTGGGTGTACCTCACTGGCCGGGCGGACGGCGGCGACCCGCAAAATGACGCCGCGGAGACGGCTGATCGCTGGGAAGCACAAGGGATGACGATCGAACGCTGGGGCAAGGGAGACCGCCCGGCGATCGTCGGTCGTGGCGGAGGCTCGGTGGAATCGATCAGTCTGTACGCTTACCCGGGCAACTACACCGTGCAAGCCCTCTCGCTCTGCTTCCCGGGCGACGCCGACGAGCTGTGACGCAGGGCCGTCTCCCGGGCCCTGCGACGGGCACATCCGCCCGCGCGACCGTCTCGGGGATGACTGGGAAGCCCGTACGGGACCGGACGCGCCGGAAGGCTGCACACTTCCGGGCGGTGAGCCGGGCGCCCACCTGCGATACCTGACGGGCAGCGCGCGGACAGGGAGTCCCGAGACCGACGCTGCTGGAATGGTGCAGCACTGGGAGGCGCCGGGCACGGGCATCGTCCAGCGCGACTCGAGTGATGGACGCGCGGTACTCAGGAGTGGAGGAGGCAATGTTTTGTCCATCAGCGTCTACGCCTACTCGGGGAACTCCACGGTCCAAGCCGTCTCGCTGTGTTTCCCGGGCGACGCGGACCGTCTGTGATGCTCGGTCAGGGCCGCCGGTGCAACTCCTCCGCCGTCGCGTTCGTCCTGGGCGCCGTGGCGATAACGCTCGCCGGGTGCGTTCTGCGCGAGCCGGACGTGAGTGCGCCACCTCCGACGGAGCCTCCAATCGACGCTGACACCGCGAAGCAGCAGATGATCGATGCCATCGACGACGTCACGAAGCATCTGGGCGGCGTGTGGAAGCCTCGCACCGGCCCTGACGCTCCTGAGCACTGTGAGCTGCCTGACGGGACGCAGGGCGCCCACTGGGTGTACCTCACCGGCCGGACTTCAAGGGGCGACTCGCAGGACCCGGAATCTGACGCGAAGGCGACGCTCGCCCGCTGGAAGTCCCAGGGAATGAAGGTCGAGCGCTGGGCTGACCCCGATGGACCTGCGATCGTCGGCCGCGGAGGTGGCTCGATCGACTCGATCAACCTCTACGCGTTCCCCGGCGACTACACCGTCGAAGCCATCTCGCTGTGTTTCCCTGGTGACGCCGACGAGCTGTGACCTCCAGGGATCCGCCGCTTCGGCGACGTCCTGTAGCGCTCCACCGACAACCCCCTCGAACTGGGGGTCCGAGCGTGACCCCGCGTTACGGGCGCGTTTCGGCGCGGTCGCGATCCCGTAACTGATCCGTCCGGTGCTCAGAACGGGTCCTGTACCGGCCGGGCGGTCGTGTACTGTCGCCACGATCGCCCGGAACGCACGTGGTCCGGGCACGCTCCCCGGAGGAACCCACCCGTGACATCTCGTACCCGACGCGTCGTCCTCAGCGGCTTCGCGCTCCTCGGCACCGCCGCCGTCCTCGCAGGCTGCGCCTCGGCGCCGTCCGACACGACGACCGCCAAGAAGACCGACTTCCGCCCCTGCATGGTCTCCGACGCCGGTGGCTTCGACGACAAGTCGTTCAACCAGCTCGGCTACGAGGGCATGAAGGACGCCGCCAAGGACCTCGGTGCCACCTACAAGGAAGCCGAGTCGAAGGACGCCACCGTCTACGACTCGAACATCCAGCAGCTCATCGGCCAGAACTGCAACCTCGTCGTGACCGTCGGCTTCAACCTCGCCGACGCCACGAAGAAGCAGGCCGCCGCGAACCCCGACACCGACTTCGCGATCATCGACGACAGCTCGATCGACGCGAAGAACGTCAAGCCGATCACGTTCGACACCTCGCAGGCCGCGTTCCTCGCCGGCTACGCAGCGGCGTCCTACTCGAAGACCGGCGTCGTCGGCACCTTCGGCGGCATGCAGATCCCGACCGTCACCATCTTCATGGACGGCTTCGCGGACGGCGTGAAGTACTACAACGAGCAGAAGGACAAGGACGTCCAGGTCAAGGGCTGGAACGTCGACACCGGCAAGGGCTCGTTCACCGGTGGCTTCGAGGCCGGCACGCAGGCCAAGTCCGTCGCACAGACGCTCCTCGACCAGGACGCCGACGTGATCCTGCCCGTCGGTGGCCCGATCTACCAGTCGGCTGCCGAGGCCATCAAGGACGCCGACAACGGCTCCGTCCTGATCGGTGCGGACAGCGACCTCTACGAGGCCGACCCGCGCTACAAGGACATCGCCTTCACCTCGGTCGAGAAGGGCATGCGCCCGGCCGTGAAGGACGTCGTCGAGCAGGCGGCCGACAAGAAGTTCTCGAAGACCCCGTACGTGGGCACCCTCGAGAACGAGGGCGTCGGCATCGCGCCGTTCCACGACTACGAGTCCAAGGTCGACAAGGGCCTGCAGGGCGAACTGGACGACATCAAGGCCGGCATCATCGACGGCTCGATCAAGGTCAAGACCCAGTCCTGACCCGACGAACGCGGGCGAGGGGCTTCCCTCGCCCGCGTTCTCGTGCGCCCGAGCGGTGCACGTGAGACCGTGCGCCCGCGTGGCGCACTCGAGACCGTGCGCCCGCGTGGCGCGCGCGAGACAGAAATAGACTCCCGAACATGAAGCTCGAACTCCGCGGCATCACCAAGCGGTTCGGCGCCCTGGTCGCCAACGACCACATCTCGCTCACCGTCGAGCCGGGTGAGGTCCACTGCCTCCTGGGTGAGAACGGCGCCGGCAAGTCCACCCTGATGAACGTCCTCTACGGGCTGTACGACGCCGACGAGGGCCAGATCCTGCTCGACGACGTGGTCCAGGACTTCGACGGCCCCGGTGACGCCATGCGCGCCGGCATCGGCATGGTGCACCAGCACTTCATGCTCGTCCCCGTCTTCACCGTCGCCGAGAACGTCATGCTCGGTCAGGAGCAGACCACCTTCGGGGGCCGGCTCGACCTGGCCGGCGCCCGCAAGCGGGTCACGGAGATCTCCGACCGCTTCGGGTTCGACGTCGACCCCGACGCCAAGATCGAGGACCTGCCCGTCGGCGTCCAGCAGCGCGTCGAGATCATCAAGGCGCTCTCCCGCGACGCCTCAGTGCTGGTGTTCGACGAGCCGACGGCCGTCCTCACCCCGCAGGAGACCGACGAGCTGATGGGCATCATGCGGCAGCTCCGCGAAGCCGGCACCGCGATCGTCTTCATCACCCACAAGCTCCGCGAGGTCCGCGAGGTCGCCGACCGCATCACGGTGATCCGGCTCGGCAAGGTCGTCGGCGAGGCCTCGCCCGCGGCGACCAACAACGAACTGGCCGCGATGATGGTCGGCCGCGCCGTCTCCCTCGTCGTCGACAAGACGCCGTCGACCGGTGGCGAGGACGCCCTGGTCGTCGAGGGCCTCACCGTCACCGACCCGTCCGGCATCGTGCTCGTCGACGACGTGTCGTTCTCGGTCCGTCGCGGCGAGGTCCTGGCGATCGCCGGGGTGCAGGGCAACGGGCAGACCGAGCTGACCGAGGCGATCCTCGGTCTCGAGCCGGTCCACGCGGGCCGCATCACGCTGGACGGCAAGGAGCTCACCGGCCGCAGCGTCAAGCAGGTGCTCGACGCCGGCGTCGGGTTCGTCCCCGAGGACCGCAAGGAGGACGGCCTGGTCGGCGAGTTCACCATCGCGGAGAACCTCATGCTCGACCGGTCCGACCACGACCAGTTCGTCCGCGCCGGCACCATCCGTGCCGCCGAGCGCGACGCCTTCGCCGACGAGAAGATCGCCGAGTTCGACATCCGCACGCCGGGCCGCGCGACCGCTGCCGGTCGGCTGTCCGGCGGCAACCAGCAGAAGATCGTCCTCGCCCGCGAGCTCAGCCGCGAGCTCCGGCTGTTCGTCGCCGCGCAGCCCACGCGCGGCATCGACGTCGGGTCGATCGAGTTCGTGCACAAGCGCATCGTCGCCACCCGCGACACCGGTGTGCCCGTCATCGTCGTCTCCACCGAGCTCGACGAGGTCGTGGCACTGGCCGACCGCATCGCCGTCATGTACCGCGGCGGCATCGTCGGGATCGTGCCGGCGACCACCCCGCGAGACGTCCTCGGCCTCATGATGGCCGGCGAGATCCCAGAAGGAACGGAGCTGGCCGCATGACCGGTTCGGCCGGCGAGATCCAAGCCACATCCACGACCGGAACGGAGCTGGCAGCGTGACCGCGCAGGACCCAGACAACACGCAGCCCACCGCCGACACCGAGGCAGACGCCCCGCTCACCGACGACCGTCTGCAGGAGTCCCCGGAGACCCCGCACCTGATGACGGACTCGGCGGACGACACCGAGCGCCGCAACGGCGCCCCCGGCACCGACCGCTGGCACGCCGCGATGCAGAGCATCCTGAACGGCTCCGTGCTCGTCACGGTCCTCGCGGTCGTGCTCGCCCTCGTCGCCTGCGGCATCCTCATCGCCCTGACCGACGAGAACGTCCGCGCCACGGCCGGATACTTCTTCGCCCGTCCCGCCGACATGCTCCAGGCCATCGGCACCGCGGTCGGCGGCGCCTACTCGTCGCTGTTCCAGGGCTCGGTGGTCAACTTCGGCGCCACCAGCTTCCAGCAGGCGATCGCCCCGCTCACCCGGTCGATCGACTACGCGGTGCCGCTCGTCGTCGCCGGCCTCGGGATCGCGCTGTCCTTCCGCGCCGGGCTGTTCAACATCGGCGGCCAGGGCCAGATCCTGATGGGGGCCGCGGCCGCCGGCTGGGTCGGGTTCTCGTTCGACGGACCCGCCGCGATCCACATCCCGCTCACGATCGTCGCCGGCATCGTCGGCGGTGCGGTCTGGGGAGGGATCGTCGGTGTCCTCAAGGCCCGCACGGGTGCGAACGAGGTGGTCGTCACGATCATGCTCAACTACGTCGCGCTCTACCTGGTCAGCTACCTGCTCCGGACCCCCGGTCTGCTCCAGGCCCCCGGCAGCAGCAACCCGATCTCCCCGGCCACGAAGGACAGCGCGCTCCTGCCGCAGCTCTTCGGCGAGCGGTACGGCGTGGACCTCGGGTTCATCGTCGCGATCATCGCGGTCGTCGTCGTCTGGTGGCTCGTCAACAAGTCATCGCTCGGCTTCCGGTTCCGCACCATCGGTGAGAACCCCCGCGCCGCCCGCGTCGCCGGCATGAGCGTGCCGGCACTGACGATCTGGGTGATGGTCATCTCCGGTGCCCTCGTCGGCATCGCCGGTGCCTACCAGGTGCAGGGTGCGGTCACGACGGGCTTCACCTCGGGCATCGACGCCGGCATCGGCTTCGACGCGATCACCGTCGCGCTGCTCGGCCGCTCGAAGCCGTGGGGCGTGTTCTGGGCCGCGATCCTGTTCGGCGTGCTGAAGAACGGTGGCTACGCCATGCAGGCCGCCAACGGCATCCCGATCGACATCGTCGGTGTCATCCAGGCCCTCATCGTCCTGTTCATCGCGGCGCCGCCGCTCGTCCGCGCGATCTTCCGGATCCCGCAGCCGGGAGCCCGCCAGCGCACGAAGACGAGCAAGAACAGCAAGAAGGCGGTCGCCGCGTGAGCACCCTCAGCCCCACCGCGGCGCCCGCGTCGCCCCTGTCCGACCGTCCGGTCGAGACGACCCGCAGCTGGAAGCTCCCGATCGGGTACGCCGTGTTCACGCTGCTCGCGGTCGTGTTCTTCGTCCTGCTCAGCCGTGCCGGCACGACCACCTTCCGGCTCGCGAACGCCGGCGACTTCGTCGCGCTGCCGAACGTCCCGCTGTCGGCGGCACCGACCGGCTACGTCGTGGTCGTGCTCCTGGCGATCGCCACGGTCTACGCCGTCGTCGAGGTCCGCGCCTACCGGCACGTCCCGCTCTGGGTCACGTCGGTCTTCGCGATCGTCTTCGTCGTCGGCTTCTTGACGTGGGCAGCGGCCGGCGCGACGATCCCGCTGCCCGGCCTGCTGGTCGGCGCACTCGGGCTGAGCGTCCCGCTCGTGTTCGGTGCCCTCGGCGGCGTCATCTCCGAGCGGGTCGGCGTGGTGAACATCGCCATCGAGGGCCAGTTCCTCGCGGGTGCGTTCACCTCGGCGCTCATCGCGTCGCTCACCGGCTCCGCGTGGGTCGGGCTCGTCGGCGCGCTCGTCGCCGGTGTGCTCGTCTCGTTCATCCTGGCCGCGTTCAGCATCAAGTACCTCGTCGACCAGGTCATCGTCGGTGTCGTCATCAACGCCCTCATCTCGGGGCTGACCGGCTTCCTGTACTCGCAGGTGCTGTCCCCGAACGAGACCACGCTCAACGTCGGCGTCCGGTTCCCGAAGTTCGAGATCCCGCTGCTCCACCAGATCCCGGTCATCGGTCCGGTGTTCTTCGAGCAGAGCGTCATCGTCTACCTGGCGTACGTGGCCGTCGCGGTCGTCACCTTCGGCCTGTTCAAGACCCGCTGGGGCCTGCGCCTCCGCGCGGTCGGCGAGCACCCGCAGGCGGCCGACACGGTGGGCATCAACGTCACGAGCACCCGGTTCTGGAACGTGTCGCTCGCCGGCGCGATCGCCGGCCTCGGTGGTGCGTACTTCACGCTCGACGCGGTCGGACCGTTCACGAAGGACATGACGGCCGGCGCCGGCTACATCGCCCTGGCCGCCGTCATCTTCGGTCGCTGGGACCCGATCAAGGCCACGCTCGCGGCGCTGCTGTTCGGCTTCGCGTCGAACCTGCAGAACACGCTCGGGGCGATCGACTCGCCCGTGCCGAGCGAGTTCCTGCTGATGCTGCCGTACGTGGTGACGATCTTCGCGGTGGCCGGCCTCGTCGGACAGTCGCGTGGCCCCGCCGCGTCCGGCAAGCCCTACATCAAGAGCTGACGGCCAGGAGGCACGGCACATGACCGACACGCACGCTGCGGACGACGGCACGGCCGCGTCCACCGACGCGATCGCCTGGACGGACCCGGCCACGGCCCTGCGCGCGGGAGGCGGCGACACCGCCGCCGACGGGGCGGACGCAGCCACGGGCCTCCCGGTCGACGACGTGGACTGGGGCGCCCTCCGCGACGCCGCCACGGCCGCGATGCGGCGCGCCTACGCGCCGTACTCGTCGTTCCCGGTGGGCGCCGCGGCGCTCACCGACGACGGCCGGATCGTCTCCGGCTGCAACGTCGAGAACGCGAGCTACGGGGTGACGCTCTGCGCGGAGTGCTCGCTCGTGTCGCAGCTGCACATGACCGGCGGCGGCAAGCTCGTCGCGTTCACGTGCGTCGACGGCGACGGGGCGACCCTCATGCCGTGCGGCCGCTGCCGCCAGCTGCTGTTCGAGCACTCGACCGAGGGCATGCTCCTCGAGACGGTCTCGGGCATCCGCACCATCGACGAGGTCCTGCCCGACGCGTTCGGGCCGCGCACCCTCGCCACCTACCAACAGGAGCACTGATCCCCATGGCCGTCGAGCCGTTCGACACCGTCGACCTCATCCGCACGAAGCGATCCGGCGGCGCCCTGAGCACCGCCGAGGTCGACTGGCTCGTCGACGCGTACACGCGCGGCTACGTCGAGGACCCGCAGATGGCCGCGATGGCGATGGCGATCTTCCTGAACGGGATGGAGCGGCGCGAGGTCAAGGACCTCACGCTCGCGATGATCGCGTCGGGGGAGCGGATGTCGTTCGGGTCGCTCGGCAAGACGACCGTCGACAAGCACTCCACCGGTGGGGTCGGCGACAAGATCACGCTGCCGCTCGCACCGCTGGTGGCGTCGTTCGGCGTCGCGGTGCCGCAGCTGTCCGGCCGTGGCCTCGGTCACACCGGCGGGACGCTCGACAAGCTCGAGTCGATCCCCGGGTGGCAGGCGGCGCTGTCGAACGACCGGATGATGGAGATCCTGTCCGACGTCGGTGCGGTCATCTGCGCCGCCGGCTCCGGCCTGGCACCGGCCGACAAGAAGCTGTACGCCCTGCGGGACATCACCGGCACCGTCGAGTGCATCCCGCTCATCGCGTCGAGCATCATGTCGAAGAAGATCGCCGAGGGCACCGGTGCGCTCGTGCTCGACGTGAAGTTCGGTTCCGGTGCGTTCATGCCGACCTACGAAGCGTCGCGCGAGCTCGCGCAGACGATGGTCGACCTCGGGAACGACGCCGGGGTGAAGACCTCGGCGCTGCTCACCGACATGGAGGTCCCGCTCGGGCTGACGATCGGCAACGCGCTCGAGGTGCGGGAGTCGGTCGAGGTGCTGGAGGGCGGCGGTCCGGCCGACGTCGTGGAGCTGACCGTCGCACTGGCCTCGGAGATGCTGACGCTCGCCGGGCTGCCGGACGCCGATCCTGCGGCTGCGCTGGCCGACGGCCGGGCGATGGACACCTGGCGCCGGATGATCTCCGCGCAGGGTGGGGACCCCGCCGCCGCGCTGCCGGTCGCCCGCGAGCAGCACGTCGTCACGGCGCCGTCGTCCGGTGTGCTGGCGCAGCAGGACGCCCTGCCGTTCGGCGTCTCGGCCTGGCGCCTCGGTGCCGGTCGTGCCCGCGCGCAGGACCCGGTGCAGGCCGGGGCGGGCATCGAGCTGCACGTCAAGCCCGGTGACACCGTGACCGAGGGGCAGCCGCTCTGGACGCTGCACACCGACGACGCCTCGCGGATCCCGCGCGCGCTCGAGTCGCTCGAGGGTGCGTGGTCGATCGGCTCGTCCGACGCAGCCGTGGCGGCTCGCGGGCCGATCGTGCGGGAGCGCATCACGGGCTGAACGCGACCGTCCCACCGACTGGAGGCTCTCTGCACACGTGTGGAGAGCCTCCAGTCTGTGCAGGGGTCTGTTGTGCACAGGTGCCTGCGCGTGGTCGGTGACCACCGATAGCCTGGTCGCATGAGCGCCGACGCCCCGACCTACCGCCTGCCCGACGCCGGGGCGGTCATCAACGACCTGCCGAAGGTCTCGCTGCACGACCACCTCGACGGCGGCCTGCGCCCCGCGACGATCGTCGAGCTGGCTGGTGCTTCGGGTGTGACGCTGCCGACCACCGACCCGTCCGAGCTCGGGCAGTGGTTCGCCGACCAGTCGAACTCGGGCTCGCTCGTCGAGTACCTGAAGACGTTCGACGTCACCACCTCGGTCATGCAGACGGCACCGCAGCTGACGCGCATCGCCCGTGAGTTCGTCGAGGACCTGGTCGCCGACGGCGTCGTCTACGGCGAGGTCCGGTGGGCCCCGGAACAGCACCTGCAGGGCGGGCTGACGCTCGACGAGACGGTCGAGGCCGTGCAGGCCGGCATCGAGGAAGCGGTCGACGCCGCCGGCGGCCGCATCCGGGTCGGCCAGCTCGTCACCGCGATGCGCCACGCCGACCGCTCGCTCGAGATCGCCGAGCTCGCCGTCCGGCACCGTGACAACGGGGTGGTCGGCTTCGACATCGCCGGTGCCGAGGCCGGGTTCCCGGCGTCGAACCACCGTGCCGCGTTCGACTACCTCGCATCCGAGCTGTTCCCCGTCACCGTCCACGCGGGCGAAGCCGACGGGCTCGCCTCGATCCGGTCCGCGCTCGTCGACGGCCGCGCGCTGCGCCTCGGGCACGGCGTCCGGATCTTCGAGGACGTCACCCTCTCCGACGCCGGTGACGGCTCGACGCTGGCCTCCCTCGGCGAGGTCGCGTCGTGGGTCCGCGACCGCGAGATCCCGCTCGAGGTCTCGCCGTCCTCCAACCTGCAGACCGGTGCGATCGCGGCCTGGGGCGACGACCTCGCCGACCACCCCTTCGACCTGCTCTACCAGCTCGGCTTCCGGGTCACGGTGAACACCGACAACCGCCTGATGAGCGGGACGTCGCTGTCGAAGGAACTCGCACTGCTCGCCGGCACGTTCGGCTACGACCTCGACGACCTGGCGGCGTTCCAGATCAACGCGGCGCTCGGGTCCTTCCTGCCGCTCGAGGACCGCGAGGAGATCATCGCGACCATCACCTCCGGGTACTCGGAGGCCTGACGCATGGGACTGCCGCCGCTGCCGGACTCCGCCGTCCTCCTCCGGGCCACCGCGCCCACCTGGCGTGACGCGATGCGCCTGGCCGGCGGCGCGCTCGTCGCGTCCGGAGCCGCGACCGACGAGTACACGGACGCCATGATCGGCATGGTCGAGGAACACGGGCCGTACATCGTGATCTCCCCGGGCCTGGCGTTCGCCCACGCCCGACCGGGCGGCGCAGTCCTGCGCGACGGGCTCGCCGTCGTGACCCTCGAGACACCGGTCGCGTTCGGCCACCCGCACAACGACCCGGTCCGCGTGGTCCTGGGGCTCGCGGTCGCCGGGGTGGGGACGCACCTCGAGTCCATCGGCGAGATCGCGAACCTGTTCAACGACCAGACCGCCACGGGGCGGATCGCCGACGCGACGACGGCGGACGAGGTCCGCACGATCATGGGGGTGTCCGCGTGAAGATCGTGACCATCTGCGGCGCGGGCATCGGCTCGAGCGGGATCCTCAAGGTGAACGCCGAGAAGGCGTTGTCCACCCTCGGCCTGCAGGCATCGGTCGTCGCGGCCGACGTGGCCTCGGTGCGCGACGTGTCCGACGACGCCAACGTGATCCTCACGAGCCAGGAGTTCGTCGAGGCGATCGGCGACACCTACGCCGAGGTCATCGTGATCCGGAACCACTTCGACCAGGGCGAGATCACGGCGGCGGTGGACCGGGCGCTCGGCGAGCACTGAGGCGGGTGCGGCGGCGGCCGCTGGGGCGGGCGTCCGCCCTTTAGAGTTGGGGCATGAGCACCGAGAACCCGCTGAACGACCCCGCTGCCGACCCGTTCGAGGTCGCGCGGGACGCCGCCGCCGTCATCGCCGCGAAGTCCGGCATCGAGCGGCACGACATCGCCCTGACCCTCGGCTCGGGCTGGGGCAAGGCCGCCGACATCATCGGTGAGACCGTGTCCGAGATCCCGGCGGACCAGGTCCCCGGGTTCAGCGCCTCGGCCGTGCCCGGACACTCCGGCACCATCCGGTCGATCCGCCTCGCCGACGGCCGCCACGCGCTCGTCATCGGCGCACGCACGCACTACTACGAGGGCCACGGCGTCCGCCGGGTCGTGCACAGCGTCCGTACCGCCGCGGCCGCTGGTGCCACGGTGATGGTGCTGACGAACGGTGCCGGTGGCATCAAGGAGCACTGGACGCCCGGCACGCCCGTGCTCATCAGCGACCACATCAACCTGACCGCCGACAGCCCGCTCGAGGGCGCGACGTTCATCGACCTCACCGACCTGTACTCGTCCCGGCTGCGCGAGGTCGCCCGCTCGGTCGACCCGTCCCTGGACGAGGGCGTCTACACGCAGTTCCGCGGCCCGCACTACGAGACCCCGGCCGAGGTCCAGATGGCCAAGGCCATCGGCGGGCACATCGTCGGCATGTCCACCGCACTCGAGGCCATCGCCGCCCGACAGGCCGGCATGGAGGTCCTCGGGTTCTCGCTCATCACGAACCTCGCCGCCGGCATCCAGAAGACGCCGCTGTCGCACACCGAGGTGCTCGAGGCCGGCAAGCAGGCCGAGCCCGTGATCGCGGACCTGCTCGCCCGCGTGGTGACCGCCCTCGGGCAGCCGGCGTCGTGAAGATCGACCTCGACCACGTGCTCGGGACCGCTCGGTCCTGGCTCGCGCAGGACCCGGATCCGCAGACCCGCGACGAGCTGACCGCCGCGATCGACGACGCCTCCGACGGCTCCGGCCCGGCCGTGCAGGCCCTGGCCGCGAGGTTCGGCGGCCGGCTGCAGTTCGGTACCGCCGGACTCCGCGCCGAGCTCGGCTACGGCCCGCTCCGCATGAACCGGGTCGTCGTGTCGCAGGCCGCTGCCGGGCTCGCACGCTTCCTGATCGACACGGGCCGGTCGCGCAGTGTCGTGATCGGCTACGACGGCCGGGTGAACTCCGACGTCTTCGCGCGCGACTCCGCCGAGGTCATGCGCGGCCTCGGGCTCGAGGTCACGCTGCTGCCGGTCGCCCTGCCCACGCCGGTGCTCGCGTTCGCCGTGCGGCACCTCGACGTCGGCGCCGGGGTGATGGTCACCGCGAGCCACAACCCGCCCCGCGACAACGGGTACAAGGTCTACCTCGGACAGGACGACGACGGGTCGCAGATCGTGCCGCCGGTCGACGGCCGCATCGCGGACGCCATCGACGCCGTCGCGGCGGGGTCGATCACGGACCTACCCCGGGGCACCGACTACACCGTCGCGTCGTCCGCGCTGCTCGATGCCTACGTGGCCGCGACGGCCGCCATCGTGCCGGCCCCGACCCTGGCGCCGCAGGAGCAGCCGAAGGTCGTCTACACGGCGATGCACGGTGTCGGGTGGGAGACCGCACGCGCGGTGTTCGCCGCCGCCGGGTTCGCGTCGCCCGCGGTCGTGCCGGAGCAGATCGAGCCGGACGGAGCGTTCCCGACCGTGTCGTTCCCGAACCCGGAGGAGCCCGGCGCGATGGACCTGGCGATCGCCCGCGGGCTCGCCGTCAGCGCTGACCTCGTCATCGCGAACGACCCCGACGCCGACCGGCTCGCGCTCGCGATCCCGGCGGTGTCCGACTCCGGGGACCCGACCTACCGCCGCCTGTCGGGCAACGAGGTCGGGTGGCTGCTCGGCTGGCAGGCTGCCGTCCGCGCGTCGGAGACCGGCGCCACGGGCACCCTCGCAGCGTCGATCGTCTCGTCGCCGGCGCTGGCCCGCGTCGCCGCCCGCCACGGTCTGGAGTACCGCGACACCCTGACCGGCTTCAAGTGGGTCTCCCGGGTCCCCGGGCTGCTCTTCGGGTACGAAGAAGCGCTCGGCTACCTGGTGGACCCGTCGGTCGTGCGCGACAAGGACGGCATCTCGGCGGCGCTGTCGCTGCTGTCGTTGGCGTCGGACCTGGCCGCTGCCGGATCGTCGATCGCCGGGCAGCTCGACGCCTTCGCCGCCGAGTTCGGGGCGTTCGCGTCGGGGCAGGTCGCGACCCGCGTGGACGACCTGTCCCGCATCGGCGAGATCATGGCCTCGCTGCGGTCCGCGCCGCCGTCGTCGCTCGGCGGCCTGGAGGTCCGCACCGTGACGGACTACGTCGACGGGGTGGAGGGCTTCCCGCCGTCGGACATCCTGCGCTACGACCTGACCGGTGACGCGCGCGTGATCGTCCGACCGAGCGGCACCGAGCCCAAGGTCAAGGTCTACATCGACACCGTCGCGGAGACCCCCGCCGAGGCCCAGCGCCTCGTCGACGCCCTCGCGGCGTCCGTCCGCCCCCTGGTCTCGTAGGGCGCTGCCCCGTTCCTTCGTGTTTGCGCCCCGCTGCGGGCATCGCGCCCCGACTCTTCAGGTCGCGATGCCCGCAACGGGGTGCGCTGCCCCGTGGCCTGTCCACAGATCGCGCAGACCCCGCTCGGGACGGACCGTGCGTCGCGATCATCGGAGCATGGAACACGAACCCATCTCGACCGTCGGCCTCGCGCAGGACCCCGGTCGTGCGTCGGCGATCCGTCGCGCAGCGGATGCCGGCGCCCTCGTCCGAGTGCACCGTGGCACGTACATCGGGTCGGGCGAGTGGGCCTCGATGACGGAACGCGAACGACATCGCATGCTCGTGCGGAGTGTGCTCGCCGGCGGGACGGGCTCCGTCGTGGTGTCGCACCGGTCAGCGGTCGCCATGCTCGGACTGCCGTGGATCGGGGCGTTCGGCGAGCGTGTCACGGTGACCGACCCGTCCCGGGACCGGGGCCAGGTCAAGCGGAGCATCCAGCGCATCGGCAGCGCCGGCCGGCGACCGTCCTCCGTCGAGGTCGACGGTGTACCCGTCACGACGTTGATCGAGACCGCGGTCGACGTCGCCCTTCGCGAACACCCGTGGCGTGCCATCGTCGTGCTCGACGCGGTCCTGCGGCGCGGCGTCGAGCGGGCGACGATCCTCGAAGCGCTCGGGAGTCGTCGTGCTCGCGGGCATCGACGCGCGCGGGAACTGGTCGAGTACGCGGATCCGCTCGCCGAGTCACCGGGGGAGAGCATCACACGGTGGGGTGCGCACGTGCTCGGCGCACCGGACCCGGTACTGCAGCAGGAGTTCCGGCACGACGGCCTGCTCCGCGACCGGGTGGACCTGTGGTTCGCGGAAGCCGGGGTGATCGTCGAGTTCGACGGCCGGGTGAAGTACGACGACCCGCGGCGAGGGCGCACGGCGGCAGACGCCCTGGTCGACGAGAAGCGCCGTGAGGACCGTCTCCGCCGTCGTCGAGGGGTCAACGGCTTCGCACGGGTGATGTGGTCGGACGCGATGCCTGCGGGGCAGCTCCCGCGGATCCTGCACGATGCCGGGGTGCCGCTCGGACCGAACTGGGGTACTGCCTGGCGTCATGCTGCGAGCCGCGCCCTCTGACGGTCATTGCGCCCCGAAGAGTCGGGGCGCGATGACCGCAGCGGGGCGCAACCCGAGCTGACGAGCCGCGACGGCCCGCGACGGCCCGCGACGGCCCGCGACGGCCCGCGCGGCCTACGCCAGCTCGAGCAGCACGTGACCGGACGAGACCGTCTGGCCGACCGGGGCGTTCAGCCCGGTGACGACGCCGTCCTTGTGGGCCTGCACGGGCTGCTCCATCTTCATGGCCTCGAGCACGACGAGCAGATCGCCCTTCACCACGGTGTCACCCTCGGCGACCGCGAGCTTCACGACGGTCGCCTGCATCGGCGACGCGACGGACCCGCCGGACTTCGCGATGCCGCCCTTGACCGCCGACGAGCGGCGCTTCGGGGGAGCGGAGGGACCGGCCGGACGACGACCGGCGACACCGGCGGCGGCACCGCCACCGACGATCGACGGCATGGTGACCTCGATGCGCTTGCCCTGCACCTCGACGACCACTGAGTCGCGCGAAGCCGGCGCCGGCAGTTCTTCAGGAGAACCGCTCCACGCCGGGATCCCGCCCACGAAGTCGGTCTCGATCCACTGCGTGTACACGGAGAACGGCGAGGAGTCATCGGTCGCGAACGCCGGGTCCGACACGACCGCACGGTGGAAGGGCAGCACGGTCGGCAGGCCGGTGACCTCGAACTCGGCCAGTGCACGACGCGAGCGCTCCAACGCCTCGGCGCGGGTGGCACCGGTGACGATGAGCTTCGCGAGCATGGAGTCGAACGAACCGGACACGACGTCGCCGCTCACGACACCGGAGTCGACGCGGACGCCGGGGCCCGACGGCGCGTTGAAGGCGTGCACGGGGCCGGGCGCGGGGAAGAAGTTGCGGCCCGGGTCCTCGCCGTTGATGCGGAACTCGAACGAGTGCCCGCGGGGCGTCGGGTCGGAGTAGTCGAGCACGCCGCCCTCGGCGATGCGGAACTGCTCGCGCACCAGGTCGATGCCGGTGACCTCTTCGGACACGCAGTGCTCGACCTGCAGTCGGGTGTTGACCTCGAGGAACGACACCGTGCCGTCGGCGCCGATCAGGAACTCGCACGTGCCGGCACCGACGTAGCCGACCTCGCGCAGGATCGCTTTCGACGACTCGTACAGGCGCTCCTGCTGCGCATCCGTCAGGTACGGCGCGGGTGCTTCCTCGACGAGCTTCTGGTGCCGGCGCTGCAGCGAGCAGTCACGCGTCGACACGACGACGACGTTGCCGTGCTCGTCCGCCAGGCACTGGGTCTCGACGTGGCGCGGCTTGTCGAGGTACTTCTCGACGAAGCACTCGCCCCGACCGAACGCCGCGATGGCTTCACGCGTCGCCGACTCGAACTGCGAGGCGACCTCGTCGCGCGTCCGTGCGACCTTCAGGCCACGGCCACCGCCGCCGAAGGCCGCCTTGATGGCAACCGGCAGGCCGACCTCGTCGGCGAACGCGATGACCTCGGAGGCGTCCTTGACGGGCTCGATGGTGCCGGGGGCGAGCGGCGCGCCGACCTTCTCGGCGACGTGGCGCGCGGAGACCTTGTCACCGAGGCGCTCGATCGAGTCGGGCGACGGGCCGATCCAGGTCAGTCCGGCGTCGATGACGGCACGGGCGAAGTCGGCGTTCTCGGCAAGGAACCCGTAGCCCGGGTGCACGGCGTCTGCGCCGGACCGTCGGGCGACCGAGATGATCTTGTCGATGACGAGGTAGGTGTCGGCGCTCGTGGTGCCGTTCAGCGCGTAGGCCTCGTCGGCGAGGCGGGCGTGCAGGGCGTCACGGTCCTGGTCGGCGTAGACGGCGACCGATGCCTTGCCTGCGTCGCGGGCCGCGCGGATGATGCGGACGGCGATCTCGCCGCGGTTCGCGATGAGGACCTTGCTGATACGGGGCATGAGACATCAGCGTATTCGTGCAACGGGAGCACGAATTGACTGGCACCCACAAAGAACCGTGCCGAACAAGTGCGGATGTCTACAGTGACCAGAACTCGTGCCAGCGGACGCCGAAGCCGCGGAGCAGCATCGACCGCAGCACCGGCAGGGACAGCCCGACCACCGCCGACGGTGCCCCGTCGATGCGCGAGATGTACGCCGCCGCCCGCCCGTCGATGGTGAACGCCCCCGCGACCTCGAGCGGCTCGCCCGTCGCCACGTACGCGTCGATCTCCTCGGCGGACAGGTCGTCGGCGAACGTCAGCACGGCGCTGTCCACGGCGACCACGCGGTCGCCACCGGCGGCCACGGCCGACCCGCCGGGCGCGACGTCCCCCAGCTCCGGCACGCCGGCAGGAGACGTCACCAGGCTGCGGACGGGAGGCACGGGGCGGACCGCATCCGGGCCTCCCGTCCGTCCCGTGGCCGGGTCCAGGTCGCGGCGCCGGTCGTCGCGTCGTCGATCGATCACGCAGTGTCCACTCCACAGCGTCCCGCCGCCGGCGGCGAGCATCTGCCGCCAGCGCTCCCGGGCCACCGACGGGTCGTGCGGCTTGCCGTACAGGCGCCCGTCGACCTCGAAGGCGGAGTCGCCGCCGAACACGAAGCCGTCGACCGGCGACCCGGCGACGTCGGCGTCCGCGACGGCCGACGCCTTGGCGACGGCCAGCAGCGACACGAGCTCCGGGCCGGTCAGGTCACGGCCGAGCGCGGCGGCGGCCGCGGTCGCCGCGGCGTCCTCGTCGACCCCGGGCGACACGAGGACGGGCTCGATCCCGGACTGGGCGAGGAGTGCTCGGCGGGCGGGGGATGTACTCGCGAGGTACAGACGCATGGGACCATCGAACCATGGGTGAATCCGTCGGAACGCTGCTCGAACTCGACGTCACCGGGATCGCCCACGGCGGCATCTCGGTGGCACGGCACGAAGGCCGGGTGGTCTTCGTCACGGACGCGATCCCCGGGGAGCGCGTCGTCGCCCGGGTGACCGAGGACCGGAAGAAGTCGTTCTGGCGCGCCGACACCGTCAGCGTCGTCACCCCGAGTGAGCACCGCGTCGACCACGTCTGGGCCGAGGCCGCGCTCGACCGCGACCCCGAGACGCGCCCGGGCGGTGCCGAGTTCGGCCACATCGCCCTCGCACACCAGCGCACGCTGAAGCACGACGTGCTCGTCGACTCGTTCTCGCGGTTCGCGCACACGGACCTGGCATCCGTGCTCGGCTCGGACGTCGTCGTCGAGGCCGCACCCGGTGACGACGCCGCGAACGGCCTCGGTTGGCGTACCCGGGTCCGGCTGCACGTCGACGAGCACGGCACCGCCGGCCCGTTCGCCGCGCGCTCGCACTCCGTCATCCCGGTCACCAGCCTGCCGCTCGCGAACGACGCCGTGCAGCAGAGTGCGCCGCTCGGCCGTGGCGTGATGCCCGGCTCGTCGGTCGTCGACGTGCTGGCACCGAGCGGCTCCGAGGGGGCGCGCCTCGTCATCGACGAGCAGAAGCCCACCGTGGTGACCGAGGTCGTGGGGGAGCGCACCTTCGCGGTGGACGACAACGGCTTCTGGCAGGTGCACCGTGCCGCGGCGTCGGTGCTCACCGAGGCCGTGCAGGACCTGGTCGACCGCGACCGGCTCGACCCCGAGGGCACCCACCTGGACCTGTACGGCGGCGTCGGCCTGCTCGCCGCCGCGCTCGGCGACCTCGTCGGCCCGAAGGCGCGCCTCACGAGCGTCGAGAGTGCCGCACGCGCGACCGAGCACGCGCAGGAGAACCTCGCCGAGTGGCTCGGTGCGCGCGCCGAGACCGGCCGGGTCGACCGCTGGCTCGCGAACACGGTGGCGAACGCCTCGCGCGCCGAGCAGGACCGGTTCCGCGCCGGCACGATCGTCCTCGATCCGCCGCGTGCCGGTGCCGGTCGTCAGGTCGTCGAGCAGATCGCGGCCCTGCACCCGTCGCAGGTCGTCTACGTCGCCTGCGACCCGGTCGCGCTCGCCCGCGACGTCGCGACGTTCGCCGACCTGGGGTACAAGCTCGAGGCGCTGCGGGCGTTCGACCTGTTCCCGCACACCCACCACATGGAGGCCGTGGCGCGCCTGACGCCCGCGCGCTGACGGGCAACCGGGCGGTTTCGTCCGCGTGGCGCGTCCGGTTTCCCCGGACCTGAGTCCAGCCTGGGTATCCTGGGCGCTGATGGCGATCCGGTTTCAGGGGCCGGGGACGCACATCGGAACGAGAGGCCACAGTGGGAGCAGGAACGACAACCGCAGCCGAGACGTCGGGCACGGCCACCAGGCCGGTCCGGGTCGCGATCGTGGACGACCACGAGTCCGTGCGACTCGGGATCCAGGCGGCGTGCCAGAACGAGGGCTTCGAGGTGGTGCTCACCGCCGCGAGCGTGCCCGAGTACGTCCAGAACCTCGACGGGCGCGAGGTCGACGTCGTCGTCCTCGACCTGTCACTCGGTGACGGCTCGACCGTGACCGAGAACGTCAAGGGCGTGCAGGGGACCGGCTCCGCCGTGCTCGTGCACTCCATCGCGGACCGCGTCGCCAACGTCCGTGAGGCACTCGCAGCAGGGGCTGCCGGTGTCATCCCGAAGTCGTCCGCCACGAAGACGGTGATGGCAGCGGTCGCCACCGTCGCGCGTGGTGACGTGCTGAACAACCTCGAGTGGGCGAGCGCCATCGACGCCGACCGCGACTTCGCGAAGGCCCAGCTCGGCCGGCGCGAGCGCGAGATCCTGCACCTGTACGCCTCGGGCCTGCCGCTCAAGCTGGCGGCGCAGCAACTCGGCATCGGGTACTCCACGGCTCGTGAGTACCTCGACCGCATCCGCGTGAAGTACGTCGAGGTCGGTCGCCCGGCCCCGACGAAGGTCGACCTCCTGCGGCGGGCGGTCGAGGACGGCATCCTCCCCGGGCTCGACTCGGGCATCGACCCCGACGGTGACGGTCGCTGAACACGATGGCGAGCGCGGCTGAGCCGGCGTCGCGCCGGGGGAGCGGCCCGGGGACCGGTCGTGGGACCGGTCGGTGGTTCGGCCGCGGGTCGGGCGGCGCTGGTGCGGCGTCTGGCCGCGCCGGCCGCGTCCCAGCAGGCTCGGGTCGTGTTCCCGGTGGCGACCCGGTCGGCTTCGGGGGCGGCGCGCCGTTCGGTGCCGACCCGTCACGCAGCGTCCGCGCGTCGATCACGCAGGCGTCGGTGGAGCGTGCCTTCGCGATCCTGCTGGCGATGACCGCGGTCGGCCTCGGCATCGTCGACACCCCTGCGGTCCTCGCCCAGTTGCCGTACCTCGACCCGTTCTGGGGCCCGGTCGTCGCGATCGCGCTCGGGGCGTCGTTCGTCCTGGTCGGGGTCTCGGCGTTCGTGCCGCGGGTGGCGCAGTTCGCGCAGATCCTCTGTGCCCTGCTCTTCCTGGTCGCGTTGACCACGTGGCCGCTCACGGTACAGGACTCGATCCCGTCCACGCAGCAGCCGTGGCCGTGGTGGTTCTGCACCGTCGGCTCGACCGCGGCGGCCTTGGGCTTCGCCACCTGGCGGGCCACGATCTACACCGCACTGGTGCCGGCGATCTACGTCGTCCTCCGGCTCACCCCGGTCGGCGGCGACGCCGGGCTCGTCCGTGCGCTGCTCGACGGCGTCTACACGGCGCTGCTCAGCGGTGCGGTGCTCGTCATCGCCGTGGTCCTCCGCCGTGCCGCTTCGTCGGTCGACACGGCGCAGTCGACCGCGGTCCGCCGGTACTCGCTCGCCATCCGCGAGCACGCGGTCGAGGTGGAGCGCGTGCAGGTCGACGCGATCGTGCACGACAGCGTGCTGACGACGCTGCTCTCCGCTGCGCGGGCCGACACGCTCGACGCGAAGACCCTCGCCGCCCGCATGGCACGGAACGCCATCGACCACCTCGAAGCCGCAGCAGCAGACGGCCCGGACGACGACACCCCGGTCTCGCTCGCCGACCTCCGCACCCGCATCGGGGAGGCGATCGGTGCCCTCGCGGTGCCCGTCCGGCTCGTCCCCGCCCTGGCCGGGTCGCTCCGGCTGCCGGCGTCGGTCGCCGACGCTCTCGCGTCAGCAGCACTGCAGGCGGCCGTCAACAGCGTCCAGCACGCCGGTGGGCCCGACGTCGCCCGGTGGGTCCGCGTCGAGCAGCACGACGACGGCGTGCACATCGAGGTCGGTGACGACGGTCGCGGGTTCGACATCGCGGCAATCCCGTCCGAACGACTCGGGGTGCGGCGGTCGATCATCGAGCGCGTCGCCTCCGTCGACGGCCGTGCCGAGGTGCACACCGCCCCGGGCGAGGGCACCCGAATCGAGCTGCGCTGGTCGCCGACCACGCCGTCCACGCCCACGACGACGGGAGCCGCAGCGTGAAGGTCTCCCTGCCCGCGAGCATCGCGCTCGGCCTGGCGTCGCTGTTCTCCCTCTACCACCTGGTCCTCGCCGTCGCGTCGCTGCAGCGCGTGCACGACGTCGGCCCCGTGATCGCCTGCATGGTCCTCTACGCAGCGGCCACCGGCACCGCGCTGTTCGTGCCCGGCAAGGTCCTGCCGGTCTGGACCGCGTGCTTCTCGCTCGCCACCGCGATCGTGATGCCGCTGGTCGCGGCACCCGTCGTCGACCTGTCGAGGCCGCCGGGGCCCGCCACGTGGTGGATCGCCGCCGTCGGCACGCTGATGGTCGTCCTCGTCGTGCGGGGTCGTGGGCCGTTCGCCTGGGCCGGCGTCCTGTTCCTCGCCGTCTACTCAGTGGCCTGGGCGGGCCCCGACGCGCTCGGGACGCTCGGGGTGCTCGGCAGCGTGGCCTGGGTCGCGATCGCCACGGTGTTCGCCATCGCCATGAACCGAGCCATCCGGAACACCCGTGAACTCATGCGCGCTGAACAGGAGACCGCCGACTGGCAGGCTGCGCAGGACGCCCACGTCTTCGAGCGGCAGTTCCGCCTGAGCCAGACCACGCGGATGGCCCTGCCGATGCTGCAGCGGATCATCGACTCGTGCGGTGACCTCGACGAGGCCGATCGGGCAGAGTGCCTGCACCTCGAGCAGGCCATCCGCGACGAGATCCGCGGCCGCTCCCTGCTGTCCGAGGACGTCCGCGACGAGGTCATGCGCCTGCGCCGCCGGGGCGCGACGGTGCAGCTGCACGACGACGGCGGTCTCGACGAGCTCGAGGTCGACGACGTCCGCCGCATCCACGCCCGCATCGCCGAGGCGCTCCGCCAGGCGCGCGAGGCCGACAACGTCATCGTCCGCACCGTCAGCGAGGGGTCCGACTCCGCGGTGACGGTCGTCGGGCTCAAGCTCGACACGGCCGCGAGCGAGTCCGCCGCCCTCGGAGCGGGCATGGAGGACGACGACGGCGACGAGGACGACTCCGTGGCCCTCTGGCTCGAGATCCCGCGGCACGAGCCCGCCTGAGGCGCGCTGCGCCTGCTCGAGCGTGGTCGTGTGCGGCGTCGCGCGCGGCGAGACGGAAGCGACGAGGTCGATGTCGTACGACATCGAGGGTGTCGCTCGTGCGCGCGCGCAACTGTTGTGTCCGCGTGCCGACGACGTCCTCGACGTCGTACGACGTCGAGGACGTCGTTCCGGGTCCGTGGGACGCGCGCGCGGCGGTGGACAGGACACGTGGCGGCCGGGAGGCGCGTGGCGGCGCCGCCACGGGCCTCCCGGCCGCCACGTGGTCGCGCCGGGCTGGCGCCGACGGCTGACGCGACAACACGGACGTCGTACGACGTCGGAGGCGTCGCTCGTGCGCGGGTGCAACTGTTGCCGGCGCCGGGGGACGACACTGTGGACGTCGTACGACGTCGAGGATGTCGTTCCACATCGACGGCCGGCGCGAACGCCCCCGGAAACGGGGAACGGGCCGGTCGTATCCGACCGGCCCGTTCACGACCCGAGGCTGAGCGACAACCCGAATGTCGCCCTGCCTCGCAGCGGGCGGTGGCGTCGTACCCTAGTCGGCCACCGACCTGCGATGTTCTTCGTTGAAGGACACCGAACACCAGTAACTATGCCAACCCACAACCCCTGTGTCAGTCGTCATTATGGGGGACAAATTCGGCATTTCCGGTCCTCTTCGGCGATTCATGACCCCCGTGCGAGGGGATACCGACCGGGAAGTGCAGCCTGCAACGTCCGCCGGGTCGGGGACACCAGGGGTACAGCGAGGTCAAGGTCCGTCAGCGGAGCGAACGGCCCCAGGCGCCGGGGCCGTGGTCGAGCGGGCGACGCAGCCCGCGGGCCGAGGCCTGCCACCCGGTGCGCGGCTCGTCGACGACCTCGGCGCGACCGGCTGCTGCGGCCTCGTCGGCCTGGCGCTGCAGCACGGCGACGACCGCTGCGAGCTCCTCGGGGGTGGGCTCACCGGAGACCACCCGGACGTCGGCCACCGAGGCGGGCTCGTCCGAGGGGACCGGAGCTGCGTGACGACCCATCAGTGTGCACCCATCAGAGGGGGATGTTCCCGTGCTTCTTGGGCGGCAGCGTTGCACGCTTGCCGCGCAGGGCACGCAGCGCCTTGATGACCGAGACGCGGGTGGCGTGCGGCTGGATGATGCCGTCGAGCTCACCGCGCTCGGCCGCCAGGTACGGCGACGCGACGTTGTAGGTGTACTCGTTCGCGAGCTTCGTGCGGACCGCAGCGACGTCCTCGCCGGACTCCTCGGCGCGCTTGATCTCGGCGCGGTACAGGATGTTGACGGCGCCCTGACCACCCATGACGGCGATCTCGGCGGTCGGCCATGCCAGGTTGATGTCGGCGCCGAGCTGCTTCGACCCCATCACGATGTACGCGCCGCCGTAGGCCTTGCGCGTGATGACGGTGACGAGCGGGACGGTGGCCTCGGCGTAGGCGTACAGCAGCTTCGCGCCGCGGCGGATGACCCCGGTCCACTCCTGGTCGGTGCCGGGCAGGTAGCCGGGGACGTCGACCAGGGTCAGGATCGGGATGCCGAACGCGTCGCAGAACCGCACGAAGCGGGCTGCCTTCTCACCGGCGTCGATGTTCAGCGTGCCGGCCATGGCCTGCGGCTGGTTCGCGATGATGCCGACGGTGCGGCCCTCGACCCGGCCGAAGCCGATCAGGATGTTCGGCGCGAAGAGCGGCTGGACCTCGAGGAACTCGCCGTCGTCGACGACGTGCTCGATGATCGTTGTGACGTCGTACGGCTGGTTCGTGGAGTCCGGGATCACGACGTCGAGCTCGTGGTCGGCGTCGGTGGTCTCGAGCTCGGGGGCGACGTCGTAGGCGGGGGCGTCGGACAGGTTGTTGTCCGGCAGGAACCCGATGAGCGAGCGGGCGTAGTCGAGCGCGTCGGTCTCGTCCTCGGCCAGGTAGTGGGCCACGCCGGAGACCGCGTTGTGGGTCTGCGCGCCGCCGAGCTCCTCGAAGCCGACGTCCTCACCGGTGACGGTCTTGATGACGTCGGGGCCGGTGACGAACATGTGGCTGGTCTTGTCGACCATGATCACGAAGTCGGTGAGCGCGGGGGAGTACACCGCGCCGCCGGCCGCCGGGCCCATGATGATCGACAGCTGCGGGATGACACCGGACGCCTGTGTGTTGAGGCGGAAGATCTCGCCGTACTTGCCGAGCGCGACCACGCCCTCCTGGATCCGGGCCCCGCCGGAGTCGAGGATGCCGATGATCGGCACGCCCGTCTTCAGCGCGTGCTGCATCACCTTGATGATCTTCTCGCCGGCGACCTCGCCGAGCGAACCGCCGAAGACGGTGAAGTCCTGCGCGTACACGGCGACGTTGCGGCCGTGGATCGTGCCGACGCCGGTGACGACGGCGTCGCCGTAGGGGCGCTTGGCGTCCATGCCGAACGAGGTGGTGCGGTGGCGGACGAACTCGTCGAACTCCACGAAGGAGTTCTCGTCGAGCAGCTGCTCGATGCGTTCGCGCGCGGTGCCCTTGCCCTTGGCGTGCTGCTTGGCGATCGCGGACTCGCCCGCAGCGGTCACGGCCTCGTGGTACCGCTCGCGGAGGTCGGCCAGCCGGCCTGCCGTCGTCGAGAGATCGGGGGTGTCTCCTGAAGTCACCCGCTCACCCTACCGGCGGCGACGTCGGGGCCGGTTGGAGGACCCCCACGGTTCCTGCCCGTACATTTGCGTGCATGTCCACATCCCCGTCGTCGTCGTTCCCCGCCACCAGCGAAGCGGTCCGGTCGGCGGGCGCGACCCTCACCGTCCCCGACGAGACCGGCTCGACGAACGCCGACCTGCTCGCCGTGGCACCCGAGCAGCAGCACGGCAGCGTGGTCGCGACGCTCCACCAGACCGCGGGCCGCGGACGCCTCGACCGCACGTGGAGCGCACCGACCGGCGAGGCCCTGGCCGCGAGCCTGCTCGTGCGCGCCGACCTCGCCGACCACGACCGTGGCTGGCTGCCCCTCGTCGCGGGTGCCGCCATGCGTGACGCGATCGCACGGGTGCTGCCCGCCGGCGCCGACGTCGCCGTCAAGTGGCCGAACGACGTCCAGGTCGCGGGCGACAAGGTGTGCGGCATCCTCTGCCAGGTCGCCTCCGACGGCAGCATCGTGGTCGGTGCCGGCGTGAACCTCACGATCCCCGCCGACCGCCTGCCGACCCCGACGTCGACGTCGCTGCTCGTGGCGGGCGCGGTCGACGACGCCCCCGCGTTGGCCGACGCGGTCCTGTCCGCCTTCCGGGAAGCCGTCCTGGAGGCCGTGGCCGGCCTGGTCGCCGGTGGTCCCGCCGCCGAGTCGGTCCGGTCCCACGTCCGTGCCGCGTGCGGCACGATCGGTCGCCGCATCCGCCTCGAGCTGCCCGACGGCACCGTGGAAGAGGCCGACGCCACCGGCATCGACGACGAGGGCCGCATCACGATCCGGGATCGAGCGGGTGACTCCAGGGGCGTCGCCGTGGGGGACGTCACCCACCTGCGGTATGCATGACGGCATGACCGCCGAGCCGCCGCCCGAACGCGTCGTCGCTCGCCTGCGACCGCACGCTCGTCGGCTCGTGCGCCCTGCGGTGTTCGTCGTGCTGGTCACGGTCGCCGGCGGGTTCGGCTTCGGAGTGTTCCAGGCGCAGTTGGCGTGGCTCAACGCCGTCGTCGCCGGACTCGTCGTGGTGCTCGTGGTGTTCGGTGGCGCCGTGCCGTTGTTCCGGTGGATGTCCGAGCGGTACGTCGTCACGACCCGGCGGCTCGTCGTCGTGCACGGACTCGGCACACGGACCCGGCGTGAGCTCCTGCACTCCCGCGGCTACGACGTGACGGTGCGGCGGCGCGGGCTCCAGGGCGTGTTCCGCTCCGGCGACGTGCTGGTGTTCCCGGGCGACGACCCCGCCGTGGTGCTCGCGGACGTGCCGCACGCCGACCTCGTGGTGGCCGTCCTGCACGACCTGGTCGAGGCGTACGAGGCCCGTCGTCGGCACCGCGAACCGGACTGGGACGAGATCGTCGGCGGGCCGGACCGACCGCCGTGGGGCGACGTCCGCGCCTGACCGCGGGCGCGACCCGGTGGGCGGCCAGTGTGTCACTTCGATCAGAAACCGGTACCGTCTTCGTCGTGCGTATCTCTGTCATCGGCTGCGGGTACCTCGGTGCCGTGCACGCCGCTTCCATGGCCAAGCTCGGACACGAGGTCGTCGCCGTCGACGTCGACCCGACCAAGATCGAGCGGCTCGCTGCCGGCGAAGCCCCCTTCTTCGAACCCGGGCTCCCGGAGATCCTGACCGAGGCGCTCGCCTCCGGCCGGATCCGCTTCACCACCGACATGGCCGAGGTCGCCGGTGCCCGCGTGCACTTCCTCGCCGTCGGCACCCCGCAGAGCCCGACCGGTGCCGCGGACATGACCTACGTGGACGCCGCGGTCGCCGCGCTCACGCCGTACCTGTCCGCCGGCGAGTTCGTCGTCGGCAAGTCGACCGTCCCGGTCGGCACCGCCGCACGCCTCGCCGCCGAGGTGTCCGAGGCCGTGCCCGGGGCGACGCTCGTCTGGAACCCCGAGTTCCTGCGTGAGGGCTTCGCCGTGCAGGACACCATCAGCCCGGACCGCTTCGTCTACGGTGTGCCGGACGGTGCCGCCGGGCACGCCGCCGTCGACGCCCTCGACGAGGTCTACGCCGAGGCGCTCGCGTCCGGCACCCCCCGGCTCGTCGTCAACCTGCCCACCGCCGAGCTCGTCAAGATCAGCGCGAACGCGTTCCTCGCCACGAAGATCTCGTTCATCAACTCGATGGCCGAGATCGCCGAGGTCGCCGGCGCCGACGTCACCGCGCTCGCCGACGCCATCGGCCACGACGCCCGCATCGGCCGCAAGTTCCTGAACGCCGGCCTCGGCTTCGGCGGCGGCTGCCTGCCCAAGGACATCCGGGCGTTCCAGGCGCGGGCGAACGAGCTCGGCGTCGGGGAGTCCCTGGCGTTCCTGGCCGACGTCGACGCCACGAACCTGCGTCGTCGTGCGCACGTCGTCGAGCTGGCGCAGGAGCTGCTCGGCGGTGTCGTGACCGGCAAGCGCGTCGCGGTGCTCGGCCTGGCCTTCAAGCCGAACTCGGACGACGTCCGTGACTCGCCCGCCCTCGACATCGCCGCACGCCTGCACGAGCTCGGTGCCACGGTGTCGGCCTACGACCCCGAGGCCGTCGTCACCGCGCGTCGCGTGCACCCGGAGCTCGACTTCGTCGAGACGGCGGCGGACGCGCTGTCCGGCGCGGACCTGGTCCTCGTGCTGACCGAGTGGACCGAGTTCCGCGAGCTCGACGCGACCACGGTGGCATCCCTGGTGTCGAGCCCGGTCGTCATCGACGGCCGCAACTGCCTCGACCGCGACGCCTGGACCGCAGCGGGCTTCACGTACCGCGGCATGGGGCGCTGAGCGACATCGCGACGACGGGGGACGTGACCACGGCCGGGACACCGGAGGTGACCGGCGCGGACACGGAGTCCGCCGTGGGGCCACGTGCCGTCGCGCACGCCGCGGCACCGCACGCACGGCCGCGCGGGCGCCGGCGGCAGGTCGGCGCCTTCCACGAGGGCCGCCGGCCGTCGCGCGCATCGCTCGTGGGCAACGGGGCGCTCCTGGTCGTCGCGTCGGTACTGGTGGGCGTCGTCGCGTACCGGACGCGGCTCGAGGTGACCAACATCGACGGCATCTCGTACATGTCGATCGCCGAGCAGTACGCCGGCGGTCACTGGGCGGACGCCGTCAACGGGTACTGGTCCCCGATGGCGTCGTGGCTGATGGCACCGGTGATGCTGCTGGGCGCCGGGCCGAGCACCGCGTTCGCGATCGTCAACCTGGGCGCGAGCATCGCGGTGATGGGCATCGGTGCCTGGCTGCTGCTCCGCACGACCGGCAACGGCTGGACGGCCGCGTGGTCGATCGTGGCCACCGCTCCGCTCATGATCGCCAACGTGGCACTGCAGACCCCGGACACCCTCGTGCTGGCGTGGGGGCTCGTCTTCGTGTGGTCGCTGCTCGCCGCCGACCGCGCCTGGCACGGGTCCGTCCGGCGGATCGTCCTGGCAGCCGTGGTCATCGGCTTCGTCTGCGCGCTCGGGTACTTCACGAAGGCGTTCCTGGTCCCGGTGTTCCTGGTGGTCGTCCCGGTCTGGGCACTGGTCCGCTGGTTCCAGGACCGGCGTGACGCGCGCGAACTCCGCTCCCTCCTGCTCCCGACCGTCGCGCTCGTCGCCGTGGTGGTGCTCTCCGCTCCCTGGGTCATCGCGCTGTCGGCCAAGTTCGGCGGCGTCGAGCTCGGATCGTCGCTGACCGTCAACGTCTCGAAGAAGTTCTCGGACGCGTCCGGCTCCGACTACGACGACGTCCGCATCCCGTCGCCGCCCAACGACCTGGCGGTCTCGCCGAACGAGGACCGCACGCCGTCGCTCTACGAGTCGCGCGTGTACACCGCCGAGCGCGAGCTGCCGATCCGCCTGCCCGCCGGCACCCCCGTCGCGGAACCGGTCGAGAGCAGCACGACGACGCTCGTCGGCAAGCTGACCTACTACGTCCAGGAACGGCTCGAGGCGCTGCCGTTCTACTTCGCCCGCATCGGGTCGTTCGCGCCCTTCGCGCTGGGCATCGGCGTCGTGTTCGTCGGGGCGGCGATCGCGGGTGTCGTGCACTACCGGCGGTTCGTGTTCGCGAGCATCGTCGGGATCTTCTCCGGCGTGTACCTGCTCGGGTACGCGGGCATCGCCACGGTGGACACGCTGGGCGGCAACGCCCGGTACTACCTGCCGCTCTTCACGGGGTCGGTGCTCATCGCCGGTGCGCTGCTGCCGACGTTCTGGCGGGCGGCACGTCGTGGCCGCCGCGTCCGACAGGTCGTCGCGGTGCTCGCGTGCGTGCTGCTCGTGGTCGCCTCGTACAGTCAGAACGTCAACAACGTCAGGGCGCCGTTCTCGACGTTGGCGGTCCGCCCCACGGGGTTCCCGGCCGGGCAGGTGCTCGGTGGGGTCGTCCACCCGGACGAGCCGCTCGTCGAGTCGTTGCGTGCGGCCGACGTGATTCCCTCCGGCAGCAAGATCCTCGGCACGAACACCCGCAACACGGTGCTCATCGCGTTCCGTCTCGGGGCGCAGATGTACGGCGAGGACGGGCAGGCGTACGACTACCAGGACCCGGCGTTCGTCGCCCTGCTCCGAGAAGCCGGCATCCAGTACTTCCTCAACTACACGAACCCGCGCAACCCGCAGGTCCGCGACTACTCGGCCATCGGGCCCGTCGTCGGCACGTTCCCGGTGTACCAGGTGTGTTCCGACGAGAAGGGCGCCCCGGTGCAGTCCTGCTCGGTCGACGTGATCCAGGTCACCGGGACGGGGACGGGGAACTGACCGGCACCGGCCGGACCCGCCACGCCTGCTGCACGCCGACGGTCAGTCCGACGGCGACCAGGACCGCCAGGACGACGACCACCGCGAACGGCACCGGCCCGGCCGCTTCGTAGCGGTCGACGCTCGCGGCGGACACCGGCCCCCGTGCGGCGTTCCAGAACCAGCCGGAGACGACGACGAGTCCCCACAGCCCGACCGTCGGCAGGCCGATGGCGAGGACCCGCACGGTCGCCGTCCGCGCCGCACCGGTCAGGGGGAGCCGTCGCCACGCGATCGCGCTGAGGACCACGAGGCACACGATCGCCGGGAACACGTAGCGGCCCTGCGTCCCCGCGACCTCGGTCGTCCGCAGGTACGCCTGCGCGCTGCTGACCGTCTGCAGGAGCAGCAGGAGTGCGGGGAAGACGGCCAGGCACCGCGCCGGGATCGCCGTCCCACCGCGGCGGAACGCCCAACCGAGCACCACGACGAGGGCGACGACGGTCAGCACGGCGGTGAGCGTGTCGCCGATGCTGACCTGGGCCCGTTGCCCGGGGGAGCCCCAGAAGGTGCGTGCGAGCGTGCCGAAGCTGACGTCCGCGAAGTGCGGGACCGACGGGTGCTCACCCGCGGGGAAGGGACGGTCCGGCCGGATCGCCGCGTAGCCGTCGGGCTGCAGGGTGTGGAACACCACGAGGTTGCGTACCCACCACCACGCGCCGAGCGCCGCCGCCACGGCGAGCGTGCCCGCGGTCCGGAGCAGACGGGCGGCCAGGGGCAGGCCTCCTGCCCCTGCCCCGCCCACCAGTACCACGAGCGCCACGAACGGGATCGCGGGCAGCCCGGTGCCCTTCGTCGCCACGAGGACACCGAGCGTGGCACCGAGGCCGAGCAGCGTGCGACGGCGGAGGTCACCGGTCAGCACGCGGGACGCGAGCCACACGACGAGTCCGCCGAAGAGCAGTACCGGTGCGTCGTTGGAGACCGAGGCACCGATCGACGCGAGCTGCGGCACCGCGAAGAGTGCGAGGGTGCCGAAGACGGCGGCCCGCGGCGAGCGGGTCACCCGGCGGACGGCAGCCCACGCCAGCAGGGCGAGGGGCGTGACCAGGGCGGCGTCGAACAGACGGAGTCCGACGAGCGCGTGGTCCCACCGGAGCGAGCCGTGGTGCAGGACCCGGAGCACCAGTGCATCGGCGACGTAGGCGGTCGGCGGGTGCTGGGTCATCTGGTCGACCGTCTCGGAGTCACCGGGGTGTGCCGCGAGCAGCGCGCCGACGGTCGACCACGACGACGCGTCGCCGGAAGCCTGCTCCTGCTGCGCTGCCCGCACGGCGTTCGACACGTGCAGGGTCCCGGGGGCCGGCCAGCCGGAGCCGGTGGCGACGTGCAGCGCGGCGTCGAAGTGTGCGGGTTCGTCCGGGGCCTGGAACGCCGGCACGACGAGTGCCCAGAGGACGAGCCAGAGGCCGAAGGTCGCCGTGAGGACCGCGATCCGCACGGCCTCCGACCGGGTGACGGTGGGGTGCGGTGCGTGTTGCATCGCGTCGAGACTACTGGCCGGAGACCTCGGACCGGGCCGCCGGGGCGATCGACACGTCGTCGACCGGCGTCGCGACGGTGGCGGCGTCCCGGTCCCGACCGCCGCGCTCGGGGTGGTAGACCCACACCTTGTAGAGCCAGAACCGGAACGCGGTCCCGAGCACGAGTCCGATCACGTTGCCGGAGACGTTGTCCGCCAGCGCCGACGTGAAGCCGAGGACGTAGTGCGAGATCCCGAGGCACCCGAGCGAGATGACCATGCCGCCCAGCGAGACGACGACGAACTCGATGCCCTCGCGGGTGGCGACGGCACGGCGCTGCTCGCGGAACGTCCAGTAGCGGTTGCCCATCCAGTTCACGAAGATGGCGACCACGGTCGAGACGACCTTCGCCCAGAACGGCCCGGAGTGGACCTCGTCTGGGTTGAGCACGGTCGCCCGCAGGACGTTGAAGATCGTGGTGTCCACGACGAAGCCGACGGCGCCGACCACACCGAAGCGTGCCAGCTGGGCAATGAGGCGCCGCACGTGCCCTCCAGGATCCGTAGAGTTGTCACGGGCCGTGCACGACAGCGCGACCTGAACAGCGATTGTAGGCAACGCGTTCTCACCGCTCGGTGTGAACGCCGGAAGGATCACACAGCATGGCGTTGCGCGTCGGGGTCATCGGCGGAGGACAGCTGGCACGGATGATGGTGCCGGCCGCCGTCGAGCTGGGGATCGACATCCGGGTCCTCGCCGAGGGACCGGGCATGTCGGCATCGATCGCCGCCACGGCCGAGGGCGACTACCACGACGTCGAGACCGTCCTGGCGTTCGCCCGCGACGTCGACGTCGTCACCTTCGACCACGAGCACGTGCCGCAGGACGTCCTGCGCGCCCTGGTCGACGCCGGCGTCGCCGTGCGCCCCGGCCCGGGCCCGCTCGCGGTCGCCCAGGACAAGATCACCATGCGCACGAAGCTCAGCGAGCTCGGCCTGCCCGTGCCGGACTGGGCGGCGGTGCACGACCCGGACGAGCTTCGCGCGTTCCTCGACGAGCACGGCGGCCGTGCGGTCGTCAAGACGCCGCGCGGCGGCTACGACGGCAAGGGCGTCCGGGTCGTGTCGGACCCCTCCGACGTCGACGACTGGTTCATCGCCGTCGCCGAGGCCGGTGGCGGCCAGGCGCTGCTCGCCGAGGAACTCGTGCCGTTCACCCGCGAACTCGCGCAGTCCGTTGCCCGACGGCCCTCCGGTCAGGTCGTCGCCTGGCCCCTCGTCGAGACCGTGCAGCGCGACGGGGTCTGCGCCGAGGTCATCGCCCCGGCACCCGACAGTGCCGGACGCATCGCCGACGTGACCGAGTCGATCGCGGTCCGGATCGCCGAGGAGCTCGGGGTCACCGGTGTCCTGGCCGTCGAGCTGTTCCAGACCGACGACGAGTGCATCCTGATCAACGAGCTCGCGATGCGCCCGCACAACACCGGGCACTGGACGATCGACGGTGCGACGACGAGCCAGTTCGAGCAGCACCTGCGTGCCGTGCTCGACCTGCCGCTCGGCGCCACGGGCTCGTTCGCCTCGGCCGCGGTGATGGTCAATGTGCTCGGCGGACCGGCCGACGGCGACCTCGCCGCCCGGTACCCGGCGGCACTCGAGGCCTTCCCCGAGGCGAAGTACCACTTCTACGGCAAGGCACCACGACCCGGTCGGAAGATCGGACACGTCACGGTGCTCGGCGACGACGTCGACGACGTCGTCTACCGGGCGCGCGCGGCCGCGGCGCACTTCGACGACTGACACCGGGTCCGTCGACCGGGCGGATGACGGACGGGGCCCACGCCGCCGGTACCGGAGCGACGCGCCAGCGGTGGTCCGGCCGTGCCGGTGACGGGAGGCCCGTGGCGACGCCGCCACGGGCCTCCCGTCCGTCTGCGGGTCGCGTCCAGGGCTCAGATGCGTCCCCAGGGCTGCCGACACCCGCTCGGGTGGCACCCGCACTGGCGGGTGGTGACCGGCAGCGGCCCGTGTTCCCATGGACCGGTCAGGGGTCGACCGTCCGAGGAGTGTGTCCATGCGCCGCCGTCCGCGCCGTGCTGTCGTCTGCGGCACCGCCGTCGCACTCACCGCCCTCGCCGGCGCGCTGCTGCCGGTGAGCGGCGCGTCCGCTGCCACGTCCGCCACGACGATCCGGTCCGCATCGGCTGCGTCGCTGTACGGTGCCGGTCCGTACCGGTCACCCACGAGCGAAGCAGCCAAGGCGGCCACCGCGCTCGCCACCGCGGATCCCGCCGGTGCCGCCGCGGCCTCGACGATCGCGCGGTACCCCGTCGCGACCTGGCTCGGCGAGTGGACCCAGGGCGCCCAGTTGACCTGGACGATCAGCGCTGCGGTCACCGGCGCCGACGATTCCGGTACCACCCCGGTGTTCGTGTTGTACGCGATCCCGGACCGGGACTGCGGCGGGTACTCCGCCGGTGGGTTCTCGGAAGCCTCCTACGACGCCTGGGTCGACCAGGTGACCGCCGCGCTCGCTGGACACCGCGCCGCCGTCGTCGTCGAGCCGGACTCGCTCGCGATGCTCAGCAACGCGAAGTGCAGCACCACGCTCGACGAACAGCGCTACCGGATACTCTCCCGCACCGTCGCCGGGCTCACCGCCGCAGGCGTGCCGGCGTACCTCGACGCCGGCAACTCCAACTGGGTGCCGCCGGCGACCATGGCGGCCCGGCTGAACAGCGCGGGCGTGCAGCAGGCCCGCGGGTTCTTCACCAACGTCGCGAACTACTACCCGACCGCCCAGGAGCAGGCCTACGCGCAGAAGGTGTCCGCGGCGACCGGGGGCTCGCACTACGTGATCGACACCTCGCGGAACGGCCAGGGCTGGCGGGGGACCTGGTGCAACGGTCCCGGCGCCGGGCTCGGCACCTCGCCCCGGGTCGTCGCCGACGGCACCGCCCTCGACGCCCTGCTGTGGGTGAAGACCCCCGGCGCGAGCGACGGCACCTGCAACGGTGCCCCGGCCGCGGGCACGTGGTGGTCCGCCTACGCCCAGGCCCTGGTCGCGAACGCCCGACTCGGCGCACCCGCGGCCGACCTGGCGCCCCGGGGATCGCTCGAGGTCGTCGCCGGCACCGGGGGCGGCGTGCGGGTGACGGGGTGGGCCTACGACGAGGACGACCCCACGCAGTCCGTCCAGGTGCGCGCGACCGTCGACGGCGCGGCGGCCGGCACCACCAGCGCGGACGGCGACCGACCCGACGTCGACGCGGTCGCCGGGGTGGGCCGGGCCCACGGGTTCTCGGCCGTGGTCCCGGCCGCCGAGGGCACGCGCCGCGTCTGCGTGACGGCGGTGAACACCGGCGCCGGCTCCGACACGACGCTCGGTTGCGCGTCCGTCCGGGCGTACCGGCACGACCCGTCCGTCGCGCTCGAGTCGGCGCAGGTCGCGGTCGGCGGCATCGCGGTCAGCGGGTGGGCCTTCGACGGGGACGACGTGACGAGCACCACCGCCGTCGCGTTCACGGTCGACGGGAAGGCCGTGTCGACCCTGTCGGCCGGCCGTGCGCGGGCCGACGTCGACCGCACCTGGGGAGCGGGGCCGTCGCACGGGTTCGCGGGGACCGTGACGGCCGGTGCGGGCAAGCACACCGTCTGCGCGGTCGCGCGGAACGTCGGGCCGGGTGCCGATCGCGTGTCGAGCCCGTGCCGGACGGTCACCGTGCCGGTCGCCGCCCCGGTCGGTCGGCGGGACGCGGTCTCCTCCGACGCGGCCGGCCGGGTGCGCGTGCGCGGCTGGACCTTCGACCGCGACGCTCTCGAGCGTCCGGTCACGGTGCGCGTGACGGTCGGTGGCTCGGTCGTCGGGAACGTGGTCGCGGACCGGAAGCGGAGCGACGTGGACCGGGTGCACGGCGGCGGTGCGCAGCACGGGTTCGACGGCGTGGTGCGGGTCGCCGCCGGCAGCCGATCGGTGTGCCTGACCGCGGTCGGGATCGGCCGGGGCGGCGACACGTCGCTCGGGTGCGCGACGGTGCGGGTGCGCTGAGGCACGGCGCGCCTGCGACGTAGCGCGTGCGGGCGCGCCCGTGGCTCGGTGCGGGAGGATGGCGGCATGCCACGTGATCTCGTCCGCCGGGCCGCTCGCCGACTCCGTCGCGCCGTCGTCGGTGCGCCGACCCGCCCCGAGCCGTCGTCGGTGCTCGCTCGTGCGCCGCTGCCGGTGCTCGGGTACGTCGTCGCCGGTGCGGACGGTGCGCATCCGGCGTCCGCTCACGTGCGCGTCGTCCGGCGCACCGAGCACCTGGCGGCGAGCGGCACGACAGCGGTTCGCCAGGTCGACCCGGCGGCGTTCGTCGACGGGACCGACACCACCGCGTACGCCGCCGTGCTGGTGCAGCGCGACATCCTGCCGCGCGACGCCGTGCAGCCGTTCCTCGACGCCGCCGCAGCCCGCGGGGTCCGCGTCGTCGGCGAGGTCGACGATGACTTCTTCACCGAGTCCGGGCGCCGACGGCTCGCACGGGCCGAGTACGACCCGGACCGACTCGCCTCGATCGACGCGCTGGTCCGCGGCGCCGACACCGTGGTGGTGAGCACACCGGAACTCGCCGACGTCGTGCGCCCGGTCGCCCGCGACGTCACGGTCGTGCCGAACGCCCTGGACCCCGGGCTCTGGACGCCGGGCGCCGCAGAGCACGACGACGAGCGCCCCGACGGTGAGCACCGGGTGCTCTACATGGGCACCCTCACCCACGCCGCCGACCTCGAACTCCTGCGCGACGTGTTCACCGACCTGACGACCGCGGACGGCACACCGATCCGGCTCGAGGTCATCGGGGTGACCGCCGAGGGCGGTGCCGACTGGTTCCGCCGGGTCGAGGTGCCGGACGGCCACTACCCGGCGTTCTCCCGCTGGCTCGTCGCCCACCGCGAACGGTGGCGTGCCGGTGTCGCCCCGTTGCGCGACGAGGAGTTCAACCGTGCCAAGAGCGACCTGAAGTTCCTGGAGTACACCGCGCTCGGGCTCCCCGCGGTCGTCTCGGACCGGCCGTCGTACGCCCTGGCCCGGGCGCACGGAGCCGTCGTCGTCCCCGACGACCCCGCAGCCTGGCGGGACGCCGTGCATGCCGCCGTCGAGCGCGGGACGGCCGACGAACGGGCCGTCCGGTGGGTCACGGGGGAGCGGACGATCGGCCGCGAGGACGACGCCTGGCGCCGGGTGCTGCTCGGCTAGGCTCGTCCGCGTGACCGACACCGCCGCACCCGCTCAGCCGCTCGTCTCGATCATCATGGGGTCGGACTCCGACTGGCCGACGATGCGCGCGGCGGCGGACATCCTCGCCGAGCTCGGCATCCCGTTCGAGGCGGACGTCGTGTCGGCGCACCGCACGCCCGACAAGATGACCCGGTTCGCCCGCGGTGCCGCCGACCGTGGCATCCGCGTCGTGATCGCCGGGGCCGGCGGTGCGGCGCACCTGCCGGGCATGGTCGCGTCGATGACGACGCTCCCCGTGATCGGTGTGCCCGTGCAGCTCGCCCGACTCGACGGCCTCGACTCCCTGCTGTCGATCGTGCAGATGCCCGCCGGCATCCCCGTCGCGACGATGGCCATCAACGGCGCGGCGAACGCCGGGCTGCTCGCCGCGCGCATCATCGGGTCCTCCGAGCCCGCCGTCGCCGCACGTCTGGCGGAGTACGCGATCGGGCTCGAGCGCCTGGTCGAGGAGAAGGCCGCGCGCCTCCGCGACTCGCTCTGACGGCCGTCGTCGACCCGGATCGCGCCCCCGGACGGGGGACGGACGACGGTGCTGAACGGGTCCTCACGGTGGCAGACGGAACGGTCTGCAACCCCCGCGTACTGGGGATAAAGCGACCCTGTCAACCCCGCGCGCTGGCTGCATTCGACAACTACCTTGTACCGCGGGAGGCCGAACGCCGGCCCTCCGGCACCCACGGGAACGGGTGCCGACCGTCACATCAGGGAGTGACAACGCATGCAGAAACGCGCCACGAAGCGAGCCGCACTCACCGTCGTGCTCCTCAGCGCCGCGCTCGTCGCGGGGCCGCTCGGTCAGGGGACCACCGCGACGGCAGCCACCACCTCGGCTCCGGTCGGCAACATCGGCAAGTTCACACAGACCTTCCGCGAGGACTTCCGGACCACGGCCGCAGCCAAGGGGAAGTTCGCGAAGTCCTACGCCAAGTCGTGGCAGCCGTATCCGGACGGCACGGGCGGCATGTACTACTCGGGGACCCAGATCAGCGCGATCAACGGCTCGATGGACGTGCGGCTCGACGGCAAGCGCGGCGCCGCCGGCACCTTCGGGTCGCCGACCGGAGCATGGGGCCACAAGGGCGGGAAGTTCACCGTCCGTGCGATGGCTGCCGGCGGCAACGGGAACGGCGCCGCGTTCATGCTCTGGCCGTCCTCAGACACGTGGTCCGACGGCGAGATCGACTACCCCGAGTCGAACTTCGAGACCGCGCCGATGCTGCACCACCACTCGATGACCCCCGGCCGCGAAGCGACGGCGACGAGCCTGAGCACCGGGACGACCTGGCGGTCGTGGCACACCTACTCGATCGAGTGGATCCCCGGCAAGTCGGTGTCGTACTCCCTCGACGGCAAGGTCATCAAGACGGTCACGAAGGACGTCCCGACGACCGCGCACCGGTACATGTTCCAGGTGGGCAACTGGGGCGGCGTCGGGCACCTGTACATCGACTGGGTCACCACGTACTCGTACACGGGCTGAGGCGGTCCGGGCGGTCGGACCGCCTCAGAGGTCCGCGTGCAGCTGCCAGGTCTCGGCGGCCGAGTCGGCCCAGTCGTACATCCGGGCTCGGTCGGGTCCGGCGACGGCGAGCTGACCGGCCAGCAGCGGGTCGTTGACGACCTGGTAGACGGCCTGCGCGAGGCGCTCGGGGTACGACTCCCGCGGCCCGCGGGCGACGGTCACCCCGGCGTCCGAGGCGACCTCGGCCACGGCCGGGTCGTCGGAGTGCACCACCGGCGTCCCGAAGCTCATCGCCTCGATGACGGGCAGCCCGAACCCCTCGGCCAGGCTCGGGAACACGAAGACGGTGGCACGGTCGTACGCGACGGCGAGGTCGGCGTCGTCGATGCGGCCGAGCACCTTCACCCGGTCGCGCGACAGTCCGGCGCGCTCGGCGGTGCCGTACACGTCGACGTCGCCCCAGCCGTCCGGTCCGGAGATCACGAGGGGGATGTCGGCGGGGGCGTCTGGGTGGGCGAGCGCCTCGATCAGCGACGCGAGCGCCTTGCGGGGCTCGAGGGTGCCGACCGCCAGGACGTACCGGTCGGGCAGGCCGAGCCGCTCGGCGCGGACGTCGGCGTCGACCGGCAGGCGGAGCCGGCCGCTCGGAGCGCCGCCGATGACCCGGAGACGCTCGTCGAACCGGTGGATCTCGTTCAGGGCGCTCGCGACCGCGTGGGTGGGCACCACGACGGCGTCGGCGTGCTTCCACGCCCGCTTCACCATCGCCTTGTGGAAGTGGACGCCGCGCGGCGTCAGGGTCTCCGGGTTGGTCCACGGCACCGTGTCGTGCACGGTGACGACCGTCTGGCGGCCCGGGTCCTGGAAGCGGTTGTGCTTCACCAGGGGCGCGAGGACGCTCGGTGCGTGCACCATGCCCTTCGCGACGCCGCCGACGACTCCGCCCTGCCAGGCGAGCGAGAGCTCACGGCGCGGCAGCGCGAGACGGTCGAGCTCCACCAGTCCGGGCAGGAGCGTGCGGATGTGGGCGAGCTCGTCGCGGCTGACCGCCGACACGATGCCGGCGACGTCGCAGCCGGCCGGGGCGTTGTCGATCAGGTGACGGGTGAGCTCTTCGGCGTAGCGACCGATCCCGCCCGGGACCGGTGCGACGACCTGGTCCACGACGACGTGCAGAGTGGTCATGCGGTGCGCCTCCTCGTGGTGCTGCCGTGCGCACGGCGCGGTCGGTAGCCGACCATATCAGTCGGTTCGGGGAGGGACCGGAGCGCCGCCGCGACGTGCGACGGCGGCCGTCACCCGACGGTGCCGGGCCGCGAGCACCGCACCGGCACCGGCGAGCACGACGTCGCCGATCGTCATGAACACCCGGCTGATGACGGCGAGGGCGAGGGGGGCAGAGCCGCCGGCGACGCTGCCGAGGAGGAGCACCAGGATGCCCTCACGCGGCCCGATGCCGGCCGGGGCGATGACGACGACGAACCCGACGAGCCACGCCACGGCGTAGGCGCCGACGGCCACGGGGAACAGCGTCGGCGAGTCGGCCCCGAACACCCGCAGCACCACGGTCGCCTGCACGCCGTACGCCACCCACATCACGAGCGACCAGACCAGCGACATCGCCGTGCCGGACCAGGTGAGCGTGGTGTCCTGGGCGGGACGGCGGAGCACACGGAACGCCAGCGCGATGAGCCGACCGAGCACGGGCGGCGTCAGGCACACGAGCCCGATCACGATCACGGGGATGAGCCACCAGAAGGTCGCGAACCCGGTCGACGACGCGAGGAGCACCGCGATGATCCCGACGATCGCGGCGGTGACCATGCTGACGAGCATCGAGGCGAGCGCGGCGACGGCGCTGCCGGTGCGCTGGAGCCCGTGCGCCCGCCCGAGCTCGGCCTGAGCGGCGATCGACCACACGCCGCCGGGGATGTACTTGCCGAGTTGGCCGACGAAGAAGATGGACGACGCTGCGGCGAGCCGGACGTGGTACCCGCTGGCTGCCATCATCGCGCGCCACGACAGCATGTTCGCGACCAGGGCGACGATCGTGAAGACGATGCCGACGAGGACGGTGAGCGCGTCGAGCCGGCCGAAGTCGCGGGCGATGGCGTCCCACTGGCGCGCGATGCTCCAGACGAGGAACGCCACGGCCACGACGGCCGCCACCCACTTCACCACGGTGAGCACGCGGGCGCGCCGACCCCTGGTCGGGACCGCGCCGATCGCGGCGTCGGAGGAGGTGTCGAGCGGGTCCTGGGACCCCGCGGCCGACCCCGTAGGCTGTTGTGCGTCCATCGACCGACAACTCTAAGGGAGCGCGCTGGATGCGACCCGATCCGGATCTCCGTCCGACCCTCCTCGTCGCTGCGTCGACCTTCCCGGCTGAGGCCGGCGACGGCACGCCCGGCTTCGTCCTCGACCTGGCGATCGCGCTGTCGGACGAGTACCGCGTCGTGGTGGTCGCCCCGATGACGAAGGGTGCCAGCGCACACCAGCGGATCGGTGACGTCGAGGTCCGGCGGTACGGGTACTTCCCGGCCCGCTGGCGCGACCTCGCCGACGGCGCCATCGTCGACAACCTCAAGGCGAAGAAGTCCCGCTGGTTGCAGGTGCCGTTCTTCTTCGTGTCCATGGCAGCCGCCCTCCGACGCGAACGACGCCGCTCGCAGCCGGACGTCGCGCTGCTGCACTGGATCATCCCCCAGGGCGCCGTCGGTCAGCTCGTGCTCGGCGACCTGCCACGTGTGGTGACCACGCTGGGTGGCGACCTCTACGCCCTGCGTCACCCGCTCCTGCAGGCCGTCAAACGGTCCGTGATCCGCAGCGCCGCCTCCGTCACCTGCATGAGCACCGACATGGCGCAGGAACTCGGCAAGCTCGGCGCCCGCGACGAGCAGGTGCACGTCGTCCCGATGGGCGTCGACCTCGACCCGATCACGCGCGCCGTCGAGCGCGAGACGCGTGTGCCCGGTCGGGTCCTCTTCGTCGGCCGACTCGTCGAGAAGAAGGGCGCCACCGTCCTGCTCGACGCCCTCGACCGGATGACCGAGCAGCCGGCCCAGGTCGCCGTGGTCGGCGACGGCCCGTTGCGTGCGCAGCTCGAGGCACGTGCGGGCTCGGTCGTGACGTTCCTCGGCGCGCGCGGCAAGGAAGCGCTCGCGGCGGAGTACGCGACGGCCTCCATCGCGCTCTACCCGTCCGTGCCGGCCGCGAACGGCGACCGCGACGGCCTGCCCGTCGCCCTGCTCGAGGCCATGTCCGCCGGCTGCGCGATCGTGGCGTCGGCGGTGCCCGGCATCGTCGACGTCATCGAGGACGGTGTGAACGGTCTGCTCGTCGCTCCCGGCGACGCCGGCGCGCTGGCCTCGGCGGTCGACCGCCTGCTCGCCGACCCGGAGCTCGCCGAGCGGCTCGGCCGCGCTGCCGCGCAGACCGCCGCCGCGCACACCGTCGAGGCCGTCGGCGACCGCTACCGCGACCTGCTCGCCGCCGCGCGCGCCTGAGCCGCTAAGCCGCCCGGCGGTCGTCGTCCCGCAGACCGGCGTCCGCGCCGTCGTCGCGCGGAGCGGCCGGCCCCACGCGCCCCCGGCGCACGGTGATGGTCTTCGCCACGCGCTTCGCCAGGCGGTGCGCCGGCAGCTCGACGAGCCGCGCGAAGAGCCCGGCGACGACGACCGCCACGGGGATCGCGATGATCGGGGTCAGCCACGGCACCGACGTCGGCAGCAGGAGCGCGACCGACACCGTGATCGGCTCGTGCACCAGGTACAGGCTGAACGACAGCCGGCCGAGGGCTCGCGGCACGGGCCCGAGCATGACCCGTTCCGCCGGCAGCCACTTGCCGCACAGGAGCACGATGAGACCTGCCGAGGCGAGGACCACGATCGGCACGTGCAGCCCGACCATCGAGCGGGGGACCCACCACTCGAAGGTGATGCCGAGCACCGCCAGCGCGGCGAGGACCCACCCCGGACCGCGTCGGATCTCGGGGATCCGTTCCCAACCGGCGGCGAGGGCCGAGCCGAGCAGGAACATCGGCAGGTACATCAGCCAGTCTTCGTGGACCTGTCGCCCGTGCGCCGACAGCAGCAGCGCGGCGACGGCCGTGAGCCACCAGACCCGGCTGGTCGCCTTCGCCAGGAGCACGAACACCGGCAGCAGGAGCGAGAACGCGACCTCCCACGTCAGGGACCACAGGGGGCTGTTCAGCCGCGTGGGCGACCACAGCGTCACGTCGCCCAGCAGCCCGCCGGCGGTGAGCGGCTCGACGTGTCGGAGCAGCCAGCCCGACGCACCGGGGTCGGCGGTCCGCGGCACGAGCAGGAACAGGACCAGTGCGAGTGCGACCGAGGCGACCACCGGCACGTAGAGCCGCAGGAGCCGGCTCGGGTAGTACGCGAACCAGTCCTGCGCGCGTCGGAGCGACGGGAGCGTCAGGACGAAGCCGCTCAGCACGAAGAAGACGAAGACGGCCTCGCCGCCGGCCCAGAACAGGTGCAGTGGGGAGTCCACGAGCCACGCGCGGCTGGACGGCACCGGCAGACCGTTGTTGCCGTCGGACAGCGACGGGACGACGAGCAGGCCGTGGTGGATCAGGACGACGGCAGCGGCGACGCCGCGGAGCCCGTCCAACGACCCGATGCGGCCGGCGGGTCGATCACGCATGACGTGATCCTACTGCGCCGTGCCTACTGTTCCGCGTGGTCGGCCCCGGCTGGTGCGTGGTCCGCGCGGATCGCGTCGACGGTCGCCGCGACGCCCTGTCCGAAGGGGACGAAGGTGCGTTCGCCGACCTGTGGGAGCACGTCGGACCGCATCCGCAGGTCGAGCCCCTGGAAGGTGGCGGACGGATCTGCGCCCTCCCGGATGTCGAGGCGAGTGCCGAGTGCGTGCTCCACGGCGTCGATCACGTCCGCGATGGTGGCCGGTTGCCCCGACGCGAGGATCTTCGTCACGACGGGCGTCGCTGCGGCGTCCTGCTCGACGAGGTCGAGGGTCCGGACCACCATGTCCACGGCGTCGTCGATGTACAGGTAGTCGCGTGTGGTCGACATCGGCACGTAGATCGACGACGGGCGACCCTCGAGGTGCGCGAGGGTCAACTGCGAAACGAGCCCCTGCGGCTTGCGCAGGTTCGCCCCCGGCCCGTACAGGTTCGAGATCCGACCGACCACGAGACGCGAGCCGGTGTCGTGCGCCCACTCGCGGAACTGTCCCTCGACCGCCAGCTTCGCGTGCCCGTACGGGGCGAGCGGCACGGGTTCGGTCTGCTCGTCGAAGGGCGGTGTCGCGCTGCCCGCGTACACCGCGCCGGCGGAGGAGGCGAAGAACACCGTGCCGGCGCCGGACCGGTCGTCACGGGTGGCGTCGAGCACCCGTGCGATGAGTCGCTGCTCGGCGTCGAAGACGTCGGCACCGGTCGCGACGACGCCGGTCCCCGCGCACCACAGCAGCCGCCACGGTTCCGGACCGGAGCGGACCACGCGGAGGGCGTCGACCAGCGCGGAGACCGCAGCGTCCTGGTCGTCCCAGGGCACGCGCGCGACGAGCGGGTCGGTTCCGGACGCCACGAGCGACCGGCGGACCGCTCCGCCGAGGAACCCGCCGGCGCCGACCACCAGGGTGGACGGCACCGTCATGCGCTGAAGACCCCGGCGGCGGTCGCAGCGTGCAGCGCCTCGCGCCAGTCGCGCATCGGCGCCAGGCCGGCGCGGGACCAGCCGTCGTGGCCGAGGACGCTGTAGGCGGGGCGGGGTGCCGGACGGACGAAGGCGGCGCTGTCGGTCGGCAGGACCCGCTCCGGGTCGAGGCCGTTCTCCGAGAAGATCGCCCGGGTGAAGTCGTACCACGACCCCTGCCCGCTGTTCGTGCCGTGGTAGATCCCGGCCGGGGCGTCGCCGTCGACCAGCGCGACGATCCGTGCCGCCAGGTCACCGGTCCACGTGGGCTGCCCGACCTGGTCGGTGACGACGCTCACCGTCTCGTGGGACGCCGCGAGCCGGAGCATCGTCGCCGCGAAGTTCGGACCGTGTGCGCCGTAGATCCACGCGGTGCGGACCACGTACGACGAGTCCGGTGCGATCTCGCGCACCAGGGCCTCGCCGGCCGCCTTGGACCGTCCGTACGCGTTGACCGGGTCGGTCGGCGCGTCCTCGGCGTACGGCGCGGTGCCGTTGCCGTCGAAGACGTAGTCGGTCGAGACGGTCACGAACTTCGCCCCGTGCCGCACGGCGGCCTCAGCGAGCAGCGCCGGACCGGTCGCGTTCACCGCGTGGGCGGTGTCCTCGTGTGACTCGGCGTCGTCCACCTTGGTGTAGGCGGCCGAGTTGATGACGACGTCGTGCCCGGCGACCGCGGCGTCCACGGCCGCCGGGTCCGTGATGTCCAGCTCGGCACGGGAGCGCGCCGTGACCTCGCGGCCGGCCAGGGCCTGTCGCAGGTCGTGGCCGAGCATGCCGGCGGCGCCGGTGATGAGGTACCGGGTCATGGTGTCGCTTCCGTGTCGGTGGTGGTCGGGTGGGGGACCGCTGCTCAGGAGAGCGCGGCACGCTCCTTGAGGGGCTCCCACCAGGTGCGGTTGTCGCGGTACCACTGCACGACGTCGGCGAGGCCCTGCTCGAACGGCACCTGCGGCTCGTACCCGAGCTCTGCCTGGATCTTCGAGATGTCGACCGAGTACCGGAGGTCGTGGCCGAGGCGGTCGGCGACGCGGTCGACGTACGACCAGTCCTTGCCGGTCGCGTCGAGCAGGAGCTGCGTGAGCTCCTTGTTCGTCAGCTCGGTACCGCCGCCGATGTTGTAGATCTCGCCGGCGCGGCCCTTGGTGAGCACGAGCGCGATGCCACGGGTGTGGTCGTCGACGTGCAGCCAGTCGCGGATGTTGTTGCCCTCGCCGTACAGCGGCACGTGCCGGTCGTCGATGAGGTTCGTGACGAACAGCGGGATGACCTTCTCGGGGAAGTGGTACGGCCCGTAGTTGTTCGAGCAGCGGGTGATCGAGAGGTTCAGCCCGTGGGTCCGGTGGTAGCTGCGCGCGAGCAGGTCGCTGCCGGCCTTCGACGCCGAGTAGGGCGAGTTCGGCTCGAGCGGGCGCTCCTCGTCCCACGAACCCTCGCTGATCGAGCCGTAGACCTCGTCGGTGGACACGTGCACGAAGCGCTCGGTGCCGTGGCGGAGCGCCGCGTCGAGCAGGCGCTGCGTGCCGACGACGTTGGTCTCGACGAAGATGCCGGAGTCGCGGACCGAACGGTCGACGTGGGACTCGGCGGCGAAGTGCACGATCGCGTCGATGCCCGGGATGACCTCGTCGAGCTTCGCGGCGTCGCGGATGTCGCCCTCGACGAAGGTGTAGCGCGGGGAGTCCGACACCGGGGCGAGGTTCGCCAGGTTGCCCGAGTAGGTCAGGGCGTCGTAGACGACGACCTCGGCACCCTCGAGTCCGGGGTAGGCGTCCTGCAGGGTGCGTCGGACGAAGTTCGAGCCGATGAAGCCGGCTCCGCCGGTGACGAGGATCTTCACGTGATCTGGTTCCTTTTCGGAGTCGGTGACGGTGGATCGATTGACGATGCTAGTGGGTCGCGCTCGCGGCGTCGTCGCCCGGTCGCCTGCGGCGGCGTCGGACGAGCACGGTCACGACGGTGCAGGTGAGGATCGTGAGCAGGACCGTGGCGCCGCTGAGCAGGTACCCGGTCCGGGCTCCCGGCACCGCGTACTGCAGTGCGACGGTGTGCTCGCCCGCCGGCACCCAGACCGCACCGCCGGCGTCGTCGGCTGCCACCAGGTCCGTCGACGCACCGTCGACGGTGGCCGTCCACCCCGCTCGCTGCAGGGAGTCGGAGACGACCACCCAGCCGGCTGCGGTGGCGTCGACCTTCGCGACGGTCCGGTTGACGTCGTCGCCCTGGACGGTGATCCGTGCGGTGCCGTCCGGGTCGGCGGTGTGGCTCGACGGCTTGCTGAGGACGACCGTGGACGCCGGCAACGACTTGTCGGCGAGGGTCCGGATGCGTGCGGTGGCGGTCCGTTCGACGACCTGGTCGGAGGCCCACCGCACCCGGTCCACGGCGTCGCTGCGCTCGTAGATCGTCGCGTCGCCGGTGTGCACGACCGTCACGCCGTCGCCGTCGTCCGGGCGCGTGATGCTCATCACGGCGTCGCCGGCGTCGTCCGTGCCGATCGGGACGAGCTTGTCCTGCCCGGTGACGCTGATCCGGATGTGCCACGAGGTCGAGGCCGGGATCTCCGAACCCTCGAGCGCGACGTTCCGTGGCCCACCGAGCCCGGGGACCCAGCTCGACGTGGACGCGAGCGTCTCGCCGGAGTCGTCTGCGACGATCGCGACCTCGAGCGTCATGCCCCCGGCGGAGGTCGTGGGCGCCGGCGGCCCGGTGAACGTGACGCCGTTGACGGGTCCGGTGTGGCTCGCCGAGTCGACCGACGGGTTCGCCGCGGTCAGGTCGGACCACTTCGTCTGGGAAGCGCCCGGCTCGGCCGTGCCGGCGAGTGGCGCGGACGGGTCGGCCACCAGGTACTTCGTGCTGACCCGGTCGAGGATCCCCGACGTGGCGAGTGACGGGATGAGGTTCGGCTCGAACGACAGGTACGTCGCCGTCGGGTAGGTGTCCGGGTCGACCGCCCGCATCAGTTCCTTCCACTGGGCGGTCTGGAAGGCGTGGCCGGTGGTCTCGCGGATCTCGTAGTACGACGACGACCCGGGGAGCATCGCGCTGCCGGTGGTGGCGTAGCGGCCCTGGTCGGCGACGTGCTTCCGCAGGTAGTCGATCGCCGGGGTGGTCGGGTAGAACGTCGACTTCGGCGCGATCGGCCACCAGGGCTGCGTCGCGATGACGGCGGGCACCGCGACGAGGGCGACGACGCCGACCGACGCGATCGTCGTCAGGACCCGAGACCGCAGCACCCACACGAGCAGGACGAGCACCACGGTGGCGGCGCCGAAGATCCCCACCCAGAGGATCTCGACCTTGGTGCGGTGCACGTACTCCTCGGAGATGAGCGGGATCGCGAGCAGCGTCTGCGCGCCGACCCCGACCGCCACGAAGAGCACCACGGCGATCGCCAGGACGCGACCGGTGCGTCGGAGCGGTCCTGCTGCCCGGAAGCGCGCGAACTCGTCACGCAGGTTCTCGGGCTGCGCCACGCGGCCGAAGCCGACCCCGGCCAGCGCGGCCGCGAGGAACAGCACGACGACGCGTGCGCGGCCGATCGGGTTGGTGTCGAACACCGGGAGCTCGCGGACGGCTGACAGGACGGGGCCGCCCAGGTAGACGATGACGACGGCGAGCGCGAGCATCGCCGCGACCATCGCGACGACGCCGTGCGTGCGGCGTCGGACGAGGTCGTGCCGTGCCCGGACGTCCGGGGCGGCGTCCTCGGTCCGGAGCGCCGGGGTGGGGAGCGCCGGTCGGATGAGGACCGCCGCTGCGATGAGCACCACGGCGGCGATGCCCAGGTACGAGTACTCCTCGACCGGGTTGCGGATGCCCCACGCCGGTCCGGTGCTCTGCACGAACGAGATGTCCGGCACCCAGGCGCTGACGAGCGGTGGGGTACCGAGACCGTTCGGGCCGCTCTGCCCGCGTCCGCTGAAGTCGACCAGGCTCGTCGCGTTGATGGCGAACGGGACGAGTTGCCAGGCGGACAACAGCAACCCGAACACGATGCCGCCGACCGCGATGACCCCGCTGCGCACGACGGGCAGCACGCGGCGGTGGGCGACGATCGTCCGGACCAGGAAGTACAGGCCGCCGATGAAGAGCGCGTACCCGACGATCGCGGGGAAGCCGCCGAGCAGCATCGACGCGAGCGGGACCCCCACCGCGATGACGTCGCGCGCGCGGAGCTCCACCGCGGCACGGTCGATCGCCCAGAACAGCAGCGGGATGCAGGCCGCCACACGGGTCTGCGGCCAGTTCGCCCACGCGACCATGAAGCCGGACGACGAGTAGACCAGGGCGGCGATCGCCCAGCCGGCGCGGGGGACGCCCCACCGGCGCAGCAGGAGCGACATGCCGACGGTGACGACGACGACCTCGAGCAGCTTCACCATGCCGGGCGCGTACGACAGCGGCAGGCACCACCACGGCAGCGAGAGCGGCGACCAGGCACCGGAGTCGGGGATCCCGCCGAGTTCGGCGCCGCCCGCGACGTAGGGGTTCCACGCGGCGAAGACGCCCTCGTGGGCCAGGCGGGTGAGGAGCGAGGTCTGCGGTGCGACCGTGTCGATCGTGTCGCTGTTGAGGATGTTCGTCGACGTGGTCATCGACCGGAGCGACTCGCCCCACGGGGTGTACCGGGCCAGGAGTCCGGTGTTGAGGAAGGTGCCGTGCCCGATCAGGGCGGGACCGAGGGTCCAGACGACGAAGGCGGCGAGCCCCGCCCAGGCGGCGATCTCCACCCAGCTGCCGGGGCGGCGCAGCCAGAGCGCGAAGCGGGTCCGTCGGTCGAGCACGGACGCGCCGCGCTCAGTCGCCATACCGCTGCAGTTTCTGCAGGTCGAGCTGCTCCTCGGCCAGCGTCCGGTTCAGCCTGGTCAGGTCGGCGACGACGCCGATCACGATGCTCAGGACCGCGGTGATGAGGAGCACGACGCCCAGGATGATGGACTGCAGGTGGTTGCCACCGGTGTGCATCGCGAGGAGGACGAGGTACCGGACGAGCGGCCAGGCGCCGAGGACGCCGAGGATCGCGGCCACCCACAGGAACAGCGCCATCGGCCGGTACATCAGGTACACGCGGGCGATCGCCGAGCCGGACTGGAACATGTGCTGCCAGATGTTCTTGAACAGCCGGGACTCGCGGGTCTTCGGGTTCGTCGTGATCGGCACGGACGCGATCGCCAGCCGCTTGTAGCCGGCCTGCACGATGGTCTCCATGCAGTAGCTGAAGCGCGTCACGATGTTCAGCCGGATGAGGGAGTACTTCGAGTACGCACGGAACCCGCTGGCGGCGTCGGGCAGGTCGAGCCCCGCTGCACGGCTGGCGACCCACGAGCCGAAGCGCTGCATGAGCTTCTTGAAGCCCGAGAAGTGCTCGATCGTGCGCGTCTGCCGGTCGCCGATGACGATCTCCGCCTGCTTGCGCAGGATCGGCTGGACCAGCTCGGCGATCTGCGACTGCGGGTACTGGTTGTCGCCGTCGGTGTTCACGACGATGTCGGCCCCGTGCAACAGCGCGTAGTCGACGCCGTCACGGAACGAGCGGGCGAGCCCCATGTTCGTGGTGTGGTGCACGAAGTGCTTGACGCCGTGCTCCTTGGCGACCTCGACGGTGCGGTCGGTGCTGCCGTCGTTGATCACCAGGATCTCGATCTCGTCGATGCCGTCGATCTCCCGCGGGATGGAGTCGATGACGCTGGCGAGGGTGTTCTCCTCGTTGAGGCAGGGGATCTGGATGAAGAGCTTCACGGGTTCGCAGTGTCTCGTTTCTGGGGTCCGGCAGGTGCGCGAGGCCAGGACAGCCTATGCGAACCCACGGTTCGGTGCAGGTCCGGCCTGCCGACGGTGGTCGACCGGACGGCTTGGTAGGGTGCAGCAGTGCAGATCCGCGAACTGAAGATCCCCGGCGCGTGGGAGTTCACGCCCGTCCAGCACGGCGACGCACGAGGAGCATTCCTCGAGGCGTACCGCGCCGACGTCCTCGAAGAGACGGTCGGTCACCCACTGGACCTCCGACAGGTCAACATGTCGATCTCGGCGGCCGGCGTCGCCAGGGGCATCCACTACGCCCTCGTCGCGCCGAGCCAGGCGAAGTACGTCACCGCCGTCCGCGGGGCGTTCATCGACTACATCATCGACATCCGGGTGGGGTCGCCGACCTTCGGGCAGTGGGACTCCGTCCGCATCGACGACGTCGACCGCAAGGCCGTCTACCTGTCCGAGGGCCTCGGACACGCGATCGTCGCGCTCGAGGACCACTCCACCGTGAACTACCTCGTGAGCGCCCACTACAACCCCGAGCGCGAGAAGGGGATCACGATCCTCGACCCGACCGTCGGCCTCGAATTGCCCGAGGGCATCGGCGAGCTCGTGCTGTCCGACAAGGACACCAGCGCACCGACGCTCGACGAAGCCGCCGCAGCGGGTCTGCTGCCCATCTACGAGGAGTGCGTGGCCTACACCGAGTCGCTCCGCACGACGAAGTAACGAACGAAGGAAGCGCACTGCGATGAAGGGCATCATCCTCGCCGGGGGTTCCGGCACCCGTCTCTGGCCGATCACCAAGGGCATCAGCAAGCAGCTCATGCCGATCTACGACAAGCCGATGGTCTACTACCCGCTGTCGACGCTCATGATGGCCGGCATCCGCGAAGTGCTCGTCATCACGACGCCGGAGTACAACGAGCAGTTCAAGGCCCTGCTCGGCGACGGCTCCGCCCTCGGCATGGAGATCCAGTACGCCGTGCAGCCGTCCCCGGACGGGCTCGCGCAGGCGTTCGTCATCGGCGAGGACTTCATCGGCGACGACAGCGTCGCCCTCGTGCTCGGCGACAACATCTTCCACGGGACCGGACTCGGCACGAGCCTGAAGAAGAACACCGAGGTCGCGGGTGCGACGATCTTCGCGTACCACGTGGCCGACCCGAAGGCGTACGGCGTCGTCGAGTTCGACGATGCCTTCACGGCGGTCTCCATCGAGGAGAAGCCGGCCGAGCCGAAGTCGAACTACGCCGTCCCCGGCCTGTACTTCTACGACAACAAGGTCATCGAGATCGCCAAGACGATCGAACCGAGTGCGCGCGGCGAGCTCGAGATCTCCACGGTCAACGAGCGCTACCTCGAGGCCGGCGAGCTCGGTGTCCAGGTCCTCGACCGCGGCACGGCCTGGCTCGACACCGGCACGTTCGAGTCGATGATGCAGGCGTCCGAGTACGTGAAGGTCATCGAGGACCGGCAGGGCTTCAAGATCGGGTGCATCGAGGAGATCGCCTGGCGCAACGGCTGGATCGACGACGAGCAGCTGTCCGCGCTCGCCGCACCGCTCGTCAAGGGCGGCTACGGCGTCTACCTCCAGCGCTTGCTCGGCGTCTAGTCACCGCTCGGCTGGTCCCCCGCATGGCCCCTGGTCCTGGCTGGTTCGGTCGCCGTCGTCGCGGGACGACGGCGACCGTCCACCACGATCCCGTTCCAGCGCCCGCGACGCCGGCTGCCGTCGTCCGCGTGGCCGGTTTCGTGGGCCCGCTGTCGCAGCTCGACCGCGCGGTCACCGTGCTGCTGGTGAGCCGGTCCGACCGGTACGACCGGCTGCCGGCCGCGGTGACGGCGGCCCGTGTGGCGTTCGGCCCGGACGTCGACGTCCGGGCCGTCGGCTACGTGGCGGACGCATCACCCGTCGGGGAACCGGTCCGCGGTGTGCCGTGGGTGCTGCGCGAGCCGGTGGACGGCATCGGGTCCGCGATCAACGCGGGGGTCTCGTCCGGGGTGGGCCGGGTGCTGCTCGTCGTGGACTCCACCGTCGGCGTGACCGACCAGGACCTCCAGGTGCTCGCGGCCGCGGGCACCGACCGTGTGGCGCAGGCTCGCGTGTGGACGGCGGACGGCGGGCGCCGACACGGTGCTCGGCTGCTCCGGCCCGGGGCGCTGCCGTGGACCGACGACGGCACGGCCGGTGCGGGGTCGGGGGACCCTGGTGCACCGGACGCAGCGGCGCCCGTGGACGCCTCGGTCGCCGCGGCCGTCGACCGTGCCCGCCTCGCGGACGGCATCCGCACCGTGCCGGTCTTCGCGGCGGACCAGCCCGTGCTCGCCGTGCCGGGGTCCGCGCTGGTGCCGGCTCCGTGCCTCCCGGACGAACGGATGACGCTGACGGCCTGGAGCCGCGCGGTCGCGGACCGGACCGGGCACGCCGCCGTCGTCACCTGGGCCGTCGAGCGCTCCGCTGAGGCCGGCCGCACGGTCGACGGGGCCGTCGTCGACGCCTTCGCCGGCTGGCGGGACCGCCGGCCCGACCCGCGCGGGTTCGCCGTCACGGCCGGGCCGCCGCTGCCGCCGTGGGGCGCGCGGCCCGTGGCACCGACGCCCCGCTCGCAGAGCGACGGCGACGAGCTGTCGTGGTCGCTCAAGATCGCCGCTCCCGCGGGGTCCGATGGTGACGGCTGGGGCGACGTGCACTTCGCGGCCGAGCTGGCCGGCGCCCTCGAGCGGCTCGGGCAGCGCGTCCGGATCGACCGGCGGGACGCCCACGTGCTGGACGACGACGCCGCCGACGACGTGACCCTGGTGATCCGCGGACTCGACCGGGTGCCGCCGAACCCGGCGTCCGTCAACCTGCTCTGGGTGATCAGCCACCCCGACGACGTCACGGACACCGAGCTGCGTTCCTTCGACGTCACCTTCGCCGCCGGTCCGGTGTGGGCGGCTGCGGCCGGGGTGCGTTCGGGCGTACCGGTCCGGACGCTGTTGCAGGCGACCGACCCCGCGGTGTTCCACACGGGTGCGCGGTCGACGAGCAGCGCCGATGCCGACCGGGTGGTGTTCGTCGGGTCGACCCGCGGAGCCGCACGTCCGGTGGTGTCGGATGCGGTGGCGCTCGGTGCGGACCTGCGGGTGCACGGGCCCGGGTGGGGACCGCTCGTGCCGGCGGGGGCACTGGGTGAACCGTCGCTGAGCCGGGCCGAGGTCGCGACGGCCTACTCCTCGGCACGCCTGGTGCTCAACGACCACTGGCCGGACATGGCCGCTGGCGGCTTCGTGTCGAACCGGGTGTTCGACGTGCTGGCGTCCGGGGGAGTCGTCGTGACGGACGCGGTCGCCGGGCTCGCCGAGGTCCTCGACGTGCCGACCCTGGCGGTGGCGGGTTCCCGCGACGAGCTCGCCGTCCTGCTCGATCCGGCGCGACCGTGGCCGTCGGCTGCTGCGCGCGCCGTCGTGGCCGAGCGCATCGCCGCGGAGCACTCCTTCGACGCGCGCGCCGGGGTACTGCTCGAGGCGGCCCGCACCGAACGAGCCCGCCTGCGTCGCTGACCCCGGAGACCGACCGACCGACCGGGGTGCCGGCTACTTGCGGGTGACCCAGCGGGCACGGAGCGACAGGCCGGCGCGCAGCACCAGGCGCAGCGGCAGCAGCCACCACGCCCCGTACTTGCGCGACAGGAACCGGTACGCGCTGCGGTGGTGCTCGATCTCCATCCGGCGCCGGTTCGACGACGTCGAGTGCGCCCCGGTGTGCGTGACCACGGCGCTCGGCACGTACACGTTCGCGCGACCGGAGCGACCGACACGCTGGCCCAGGTCGACGTCCTCGAAGTACATGAAGTACGACTCGTCGAAGCCGTCGAGCTGCCGGAACAGGTCGGTGCGGATGAGGAAGCACGCGCCGGACAGCCAGCCGGCCTCACGCTCGACGACCTGCGTGGTGGACCAGTACCGCTGGCTCCACGGGTTGGCGGGCCAGAACCGCGAGAACGCCGCGTGGCCGAGCCCGGTCCGGAGTGACGGCAGCTGGCGGGCGGACGGGTACGTGTCGCCCTGCTCGTCGAGGATCCGCGGTCCGAACGACCCGCCGGACGGCAGGCGGTCGGCGGCGGCGACGAGCGCGTCGATCGACCCCTCGCCGAGCACGACGTCGGGGTTCGTGACGAGCAGGAACTCGGGGCGTACGTCGGGCAGGACGTCGTCGAGGGCGCTCAGCGCGGCGTCGATGCCCCCGCCGTAGCCACGGTTGCCCCCCGATGACACCACGACGGCACCGTAGGACTCACCGATCGCCCGCAGTGCGTCGATGTCGGCTGACCCGTTGTCGGCGATCACGACGGCGACCGGCTCCGAGGACGCCGCCGCGACGCTCGCCAGGAACGGCCGGATGGTCTCGCCGGTGTTGTAGGTGACCGTCAGCACGGCGACGCGGATCACCGGGTACCCCCGGCCCGAGCGGCCTCGGCCACGGCCACGGCCGAGTAGGCCTCGACGTGCACGGCTGCCGTGGCCTCCCACGTGAACGAGGCGGCCCGGGCCAGCGCGGCCGCCCGGTGCGACGCGACGAGCGACGGGTCGTCAAGCAGCCCCGTCATGGCGGACGCCAGTGCGGGGGCGGACGGCTCGGTGTACACGGCTGCGTCACCGCCGACTTCGGGCAGCGACAACCGGCGGGTGGTCAGGACGCACGCGCCGGAGGCCATCGCCTCGACCACCGGCAGGCCGAAGCCCTCGCCGAGGGAGGGGTAGACGACGAACTCCGCGCCGCCGAGGTAGCCCGCCAGGTCCTCGAGGGGCAGGTACCCGGCCTCCATCACGTGGTCGTCGGGCTGCAGGGCGTCGAGTCGTGCGATCGCGGCCTCGTCCCAGCCCCGGGCCCCGGACAGCACGAGCCACGGCGTGTCCGCACCCGCCGTCGTCCGCGCGGAGCGCACCGCGGCGTAGGCGTCGAGCAGTGCGGTGACGTTCTTGCGGGGCTCGATCGTGCCGAGGAACGCGATCCAGGGCGCGCCCTCGGGCAGCGTCGCCGCGATCCGGGCGTCCTCGACCTCGGCGGTGGTCGGCTCGTGGAAGACGGCACGGTCGACCCCGAGCGGTGCGACCCGGACGTCGGCGCGGATGCCGCCGACGACCCGCGCGGCCTCGGTCGCGGTGGCCGCGCTCGGCACGACGACGACCGGCCGGGTGCGCAGCGAACGACGGCTCCACCAGGTGAAGAACGTGCGCTTCAGCCGGGAGTGCCACTCGGGGTTCGAGAAGAAGGTGGCGTCGTGCAGGGTGACGACGGAGCCGCCGCGCCACGCGAACGGGAACGTGTAGTGCGGGGAGTGCAGTACCTGCGCGCCGAGGCGACGGCCCAGCGCCGGCAGTCCGGTCTGCTCCCACAGGAACCGGAGCGGCACGGAGTCGGTCCAGCCCGGCGCGGTGTGCACGGTCGCGTGCGGCGCGACGGCGGCGAAGTGCGGAGCGTGCACGGGCCGGACGACCAGGTGGACGTCGAGCGACGGGTCGGTCAGGTGCGACACGACCCCCTCGACGTAGCGACCGACGCCGCCGAGTTCGCGCGGTACCGCGGTCCCGTCGACGAGGACGGTGAGCTGCGGCACGCGTGGGTCCTTCCGGACGGGGCCGCCGCGGTCGGGACCGTCGGCGGGGGAGTGGGAGTGGGCTGGGGAGAGACCAGGATAGCCCGCCGCGCTCATGCGCCCGGGTCCACGCTGCGGCGTGGGACGGACGCGCGACGCGTCTCGCGGAGCCGCCGGGCGAGGTGCGACGGGAGCGCCCCGACGACGTCCGCGAACGCTGCCAGGACGAGCCGGGCCTCCCGTCGGGTGGAGGCGGACAGCAGCCCGCGCAGGCCGCGGAAGAGGGTACGGGCGCCGGCGCGCAGGACGGTGTCCCACGGTGCGTGCCAGAGTGCGACGACCATCCGGTTCCGAGCGTTGCGGAACAGGAACAGGTCGCTCTGCACCCCGGAGGACGCCGAGTGGTCGTGCTCGACGACCGCGTCGGCCGCGTGCTCGACCCGCCAGCCGCGTCGGCGGAGTCGCCACGCGAGCTCGGTGTCCTCGTAGTACATGAAGAGCGACTCGTCGAGCAGGCCGACGTCGTCGAGGGCGCTCCGCCGCAGGGCGGAGGCCCCGCCGGAGAACCCGAAGACGTCGACGTCGGCGACCCGGTCGACGGGCGCGAACCAGTCGCGGTCCATCCCGTTGCCGTCGCGGTCGACGCGCACGCCGGTGGAGTTCAGGCGGACCTCGCCGTCCGCCGACGGCGTCCAGAGGCGGCCGTCGTGGCCCTGCAGCACGCGCTGGTCGGGTACGGGCGTCGCGTCGACCGGGAGGCCCGTCCAACGTCCGGCGAGCACGATGCGGCCCGTCACGGCCGCGACCTCGGGCCCCGCCTGCGCCAGGTGGTCGCGGAGCGCCCGGACGAAGCCCGGCGCCGGGACGGCGTCGTTGTTGAGCAGGACGACGACGTCGGCGTCCGCGTGCCGGATGCCGGTGTTCGCGCCGGCCGCGAAGCCACCGTTGTGCCCCCGCGCGATGACGGTGGCACCCGGCAGGTCGCGGCGGAGCACCGCGACGGAGTCGTCCGACGAGCCGTTGTCGACGACGACCACCTGGTCGGCCGCGCCCTCGGCGAGGACGGCGCGGACGGCCGCGGTGGTGAGGTCCGCACGGTTCCAGTTGACGACGACGACCGCGGTGCGGGACGCGTCGTCGACGGGCGTCAGTCGAGCTCCTCGATGGAGGGCTTCGCGTAGACGCTGCCGACCGCGTCGCCGAACGAGGGGACCTCGAACGAGTCGCACTCGGGCAGGTCGTGCAGGTGCCGGCCGGCCGAGTCCATCATCGAGACGTTGATGAAGTACTTGCCGGTGCCGAAGTTCGTGTCCGCGATGCGGAGGCGGAGCTTCTTGCGGCCGTGCAGCGGCTCGAGGTGGATGCCCATGATGCCGGTCGTGGTGCCGTAGACCACCTGGCCGGACGTGTTGTTGACCTGGACCGCTGCTTCCCAGTCCTCGACGCCGTCGAGGTGCTCGAACTCCATGTCGACGAGCAGGTCGTCACCGGGGGTGACCCCGTCGCGCGGCCCCTTGCCGTCGGCGTGCACCGAGGCCTGCAGGACGGTGCCGCGACCGACCGCGACGTCGGCGCTGAGTTCACCGGCACGACGTTCCTCGAGCACGTCGCGGAACAGGCTGACGGCACCGATCGGGTCTCCGTCGTGCAGGACCTTGCCCTTGTTCAGGAGCACGACGCGGTCGCACATGTCCTGCACCTGGCTGAGGGAGTGCGTGACGATGATGATCGTCTTGCCCTGCTCCTGGAACGAACGGATGCGGTCGAGGCACTTGCGCTGGAAGGCCTCGTCACCGACGGCGAGCACCTCGTCGACCAGCAGGACGTCGGGGTCGGTGTGCACGGCGACCGCGAAGGCGAGTCGCACGTACATGCCCGATGAGTAGAACTTCACCTGGGTGTCGATGAAGTCGCCGATCCCGGAGAACGCCAGGATGTCGTCGAAGCGCTCCTCGGTCTCCTTGCGCGTCAGGCCGAGCAGGCTCGCGTTCAGGAAGACGTTCTCGCGGCCGGAGAGGTCGGGGTGGAAGCCGGCACCGAGCTCGAGCAGGGCCGCCAGGCGTCCGCGGCGCGAGACCGTTCCGGAGGTCGGCTGGATGATCCCGCCGATCGCCTTGAGCAGCGTCGACTTGCCCGATCCGTTCTGGCCGATCAGCCCGACGGTGGTGCCGGCCTGGATCGACACGGTGACGTCGTCGAGTGCCCAGAAGTCCTGACGGTGCTTGCGGCCGGCGCGACCGAGCGTGACGATCCGCTCGCGGATGGTGTTGTCCTTGCGGACGACGAACCGCTTGCGGACGTGGTCGATGACGATGACGTCGGGGCGCTCGGCGGTGGCGCCGGACGTCGACGGGGCGACGGGGGTGCTGATGGCCATGGTCTAGAGCTCCTGCGCGAAGTTGCCCTGCAGGCGGGAGAAGACCCGCTGCGCGCCGATGAGGCAGAACAGCCCGATCACGAGGGCGATGCCGAGCCGCATCATCAGGTGCGGTGGGTAGTCGACGGGGGTCGGGTGGATCCAGATCGCGTTCTGGAGTCCGAGCACCGACAGGGTGAGCGGGTTGTTGGTGTAGACCGCCAGCAGCCACTGCACCTTCAGCTCGGCGACGACCATCGAGTACGAGTAGACGATCGGCGACGCCCAGAGGAGGACCATGAGCCCGACGTCGATGACGAACTGCACGTCGCGCAGGTACACGTTGAGCGCCGACAGCACGAGGCCGATCGCTGCGCCGTACACCAGGATCACCAGCAGCGACGGGATGAGGTAGATCAACCCCTCGTGCCAGGGGAAGACCCCGAGCACGATCGTCGCGGCGATGAGGATGGCGAACTGGATGAGGAAGTTGACCAGGGCCGCGCCGACGCTCGCGAGGGGGAAGACCTCGCGCGGCACGTAGACCTTCTTGATCAGCCCGCTGTTGCCGACGATCGACCCGGTCGACCCGGCGACGATCTCGCTGAAGAGCGTGTAGGCGGTCAGGCCGGTGAAGACGTAGATGGCGAAGTTGTCGATCGCGCGTGACGAGCCGAGGATCTTGCCCATCACGAAGTAGTAGATCATCAGCTGGGTCAGCGGGCGCACGAGCGTCCACACGAACCCGAGTGCCGAGTCCTTGTACCGCGCCTTCAGGTCGCGGCGGATGAGCATCCCGAGCATCTCGCGCTGTCCGAAGACGTCGCGGAGTTCTCGCCAGGTACCTCGGAAAGCGCTCGTCGGAGCGCCGATCACGACGAGGGGCTCCTTGGCGAGCGCCGCCATGCGGGCTTGATCGACCATACGTCTCTTCGTTCGGTGGGGGCAGGACCGGAACAGCATACTCACTGGACCGCTGAGGTCGGGGCGCGCACCCTCTGCCGGACGACACCCGTCGTCCGCCCCCGTGCGGGGGCCAATGTGCGCGACAACAACCCTCAACCTTCACTTTGGGGTTACCGTTGACGCAACCCGGACCCTTGTCAACAACCACAGGACGGCCCGAAAGCATGCAGCAAGTTCCACGGTCGATCGCTGCGCTCGCGGTGGTCGGTGCGCTCAGTCTCTTCACGGCGGGGTGTTCCGCCGGCGACGATCCCGGCCCCACGGCGAGTCCGACGCGGACCGTCAGCCCCTCGCCGAGCGCTTCGGCGCCGTCGTCGGCCCCCTCGTCCACCACGTCCGGCCAGCCGACCGCGGAACCGTCCGACGACGACGTACCGACGGCGTTCCCCGGCAGCGGCCAGACGAACGAGCCCGACACGGACCCGTCGGACTTCCCGGCCACCGCGCTCGTGACGTTCTCCGGTTGGGACACCACCAGCAAGACCCTGCAGGCGGGTGGCCTGGTCTCCGGCACGACGGACACGTCCGGCACCTGCACGTTCGTCGCCACCAAGGGCGGCACCACCCGCACACTGACGAGCAGGGCCGAGGCGAGTGCGTCCTCGGTGAACTGCGCGCAGGTGTCGTTCCCCGCGAGCCAGGTGTCCACCGGGACCTGGTCCATCACCCTCGAGTACTCGGTCGGGTCGAAGTCGACCACGTCCGAACCGATGACGGCGGAGGTGCCGTGATGCGTTCCATCCTGACCGACGACGGTCCACGACGTCCCCTGCGCTCGGTGCTCGGCATGGTCGCCGCGCTCGCGATCGCGGTGAGCGGCCTGACCATCGGCACGATCGTGTCGGAGCGGACCACGACGGAGTCGGCGTCCGCCGCCGTCGCCGCGAACTTCGACCCCGGCAACATCATCAGCGACGCCAACTTCTACAACGGCAGCGCGATGAGCGGCTCCGCCGTCCAGTCGTTCCTGAACAGCGTCGCCCCGAACTGCAAGCAGGCGTCCGGCGGCCCCGCCTGCCTGAAGAACTTCACCCAGAACATGAGCGCCATCGGGGTCGTCCCGAACCGCTGCTCGGCGATCGCTGGCGGCAGCAAGTCGGCCGCCACGATCATCGCCCAGGTCGGCGCCGCGTGCGGGATCAGCCAGAAGGTCCTGCTCGTCCTGCTGCAGAAGGAGCAGGGGATCGTCGCGACGAACTCGCCGACGAGCTACATGTACCTGCACGCCACGGGCTTCGCGTGCCCGGACACCGCACCGTGCGACCCCGCGTACTTCGGGTTCGGACAGCAGGTGTACGCCGCGGCGTTGCAGTTCAAGCGCTACCAGGCCTCGCCGACGTCGTGGGCGTACCAGGCGGGCCGCAACAACGCGATCCTGTACAACCCGAACGCCGCGTGCGGCCGCAAGACGGTCAACATCAAGAACCAGGCGACCGCGGCCCTGTACATCTACACGCCGTACACCCCGAACGCCGCAGCGATGTCGAACCTCTACGGTTCCGGCGACTCGTGCTCGGCCTACGGCAACCGCAACTTCTGGCGCATGTACACCGACTGGTTCGGCTCGCCCACCGGCGGATCCTCGCCGATCGGCTACATCGACTCCCAGAGCGGCGGCGTCGGCGGCACCATCGCGGTCCGCGGCTGGACCGCCGACCCGGACACGACCGACCCGATCAAGGCGCAGTTCTACGTGGACGGCGTGGGCAAGGCCTCGGTCCTGGCGAACGCCGACCGGACCGACCTGGCCTCGCGGCTCGGGGCGAACAACACCCGGCACGGCTTCCAGACGACGCTCACCGGCATGACGCCCGGCAAGCACACCGTGTGCGTGTTCGGCATCAACGTCGGCGCGGGGGCGAACACCCTGCTCAACTGCGGCGACGTGACCGTACCCGCCTCGGCCCCGGTCGGCAGCCTCGAGACCGTTACCGGCGGGACCAGCACCATCGCCGTGAGCGGCTGGGCGCTCGACCGCGACTCGTCCGCCGCGACCGCCTACAAGGTGCAGGTCGACGGGGTCGGCGCGATCGCCGCGACCGCCGACGTCACGCGCAGCGACATCGCCGCGAAGTACCCGGGTGCCAGCTCCACCGTCGGGTTCTCCAGGACGATCCAGAAGGTCGCCGCCGGATCCCGCACGGTCTCGCTCTGGACCCAGGACAAGCCAGGGGCGACCTGGGTCAAGGTCGCCCAGAAGGTGACGACCGTCACGGCGGCGACCGGGACCTCCGGAGCGGTGAAGGGTGGCTTCGAGTCGGTCACCGGCGGTGTCCGCACCGTCGCGGTGAAGGGCTGGGCGATCGACCCGGACACCTACGCACCGGTGAAGTACAAGGTCCACGTCGACGGCGTCGGCGTGGCGGCCGGCAGTGCGAGCGCGGCGCGCAGCGACGTGGCGAAGGACTACCCGAAGTGGGGCGCGTCGCACGGGCTCGCCACCACCCTGGGGAACATCGAGCCCGGCAAGCACACGGTCACCGTCTGGTGGCAGGACCTGCCGAGCGGCACCTACGTCAGTGCCGGTACGAAGACCGTGACCGTGGCCGCCCCGCCGTCGAGCGGCGCCACCGGGAAGACCGGCGCCGTCACCGGTGCGTTCGAGAAGGCGACCGCCGGACCGAACACCGTCGCCGTCACGGGCTGGGCGATCGACCCGGACCGGTACGACCCGGTCAAGTACAAGATCCACCTCGACGGCGTCGGTGCCACGGCGGGCAGCGCGAGCGCGGTCCGCACGGACATCGGCGCGGCGAAGCCCGGCTGGGGCGACGACGTCGGGCTCGCGGTCACGCTGACGGGCGTGCGGGCGGGGACCCACACGGTCACCGTCTGGTACCAGGACCTGCCCGGTGGGAACTACGTCAGCTTCGGCACCAAGTCGGTGACGGTCAAGGAGGCCGTACCGGCGGCGACGGGCAAGACCGGGGCCGTGTACGGGGCGTACGACGCCGCGACCGGGGGCAAGGGGACCGTCGCCGTGAAGGGCTGGGCCATCGACCCCGACACGTTCAACCCGGTCAAGTACAAGATCCACCTCGACGGTGCCGGAGTGGCAGCGGGCAGCGCGAACGCGGTCCGTGCCGACGTCGAGAAGGTGCACCCGGGCTGGGGCTCCGACGTCGGACTCGCGGTCACGCTCACCGGCGTGAAGCCGGGCAAGCACACCGTGCGGGTCTGGTACCAGGAGCTCCCGGGCAGTGCCTACAAGGACTTCGGGACGAAGACGGTCACCGTCTCGTAGCGGGGCCACCAGACGGACGGGAGGCGCGGTGCCAGCTGGCACCTGGGCCCACGCCGGCCGGTTCCGGGCCGACGCGCCAGCGGCGGTCCGGCCGTGCCCGGTGGGGAGCCTCCCGTCCGTCTGCACCGCCGTCCCGGGGCGACGCGCAGGCGGTGGACCGGCCGTGCCCGGTGGGGAGCCTCCGTCCGGCTGCGTCCCGTCCCGGGCGCGCGGCCGGTCTCGGAGCCGCTCCGGGCTCGAAGTCGTTCCGGCGTCGTCAGGCGCGTCGGCGGAGCGCGCGGGCGACCCCGCCGAGGCGGTCGAGGACCCGGAACTCGGCGGAGTGCGTCAGCGCGTCGTACCGGGTCGCGATCGCGTCGCGTTCGGCCTCGGCGTCGTGCTGCGCCCGTTCGGCGTCCTTGCGTGCCCGGTCGAGGACGGCGACCGCCTCTTCCGACACGATGAGTCGCCGGTTGATGTCCTCGACCCCCGCACGGTGCACGTCGCGCTCCTGCTCGGTCGCGCGGAGCACCTCGCGCTGCTGCGCGGCCCAGCGGAGCACGGGATCGCCGGTACCGGTCCGTGCCGCGGCGCGCGCGATCGCCGCCTCGAGCGACGGGCCGACCTGCTCGGCGCGGGCCGTGTAGGAGTGCCGCGCCAGCACGACGGCGCGGAGCCGCGCGACCAGGGCGTCCCGTTCGGCGGTCGGCATCGCGATCGCACGCTCCAGGGACAGGGCGTCGGTGAAGACGGGGACGTCGGCGAGTCCGAGCTCGTCGAGGCCGAGCGCGCACGAGGTGACGGGCAGTGCCCCACACGCCAGCGACTCGTAGAGCCGTGAGTTGAGGGTGCCGAACGCGGCTGCGGGCGCGATGACGTCGTCGACGACGAACGCGGCGGCGCGGTACACCGCAGGCAGGGCGAAGTACGACACCGCCGGTCGGAGCTCCACACCGGGGGCAGCGTCGACGTGCTCGACGTTCGCGGCGAACCAGACGATCGGCTCGGGCGGGGCGACCTGCTGCAGCACGTCCTGCACACCGCGGCGCGCTCCCCAGAAGTTGACCGTCGTGACGGTGCGGTCGGTCCGCGGCGGCGTCGTCCCTTCCGCGTCGGTGGTGAAGAGGTCCAGGTCGACGCCGATCGGGACCACCTCGACCGGCACGTCCACGACCCGGGCGAGTGCGTCGCGCGCGATGGACGATGACGTCCACACCGCGTCGAACCCGGCGGTGTACGGCGCGCTGGCCCACTGCGCCGTCCAGTTCCGCACCCAGGCCACCGTGGCGGTCCGCGCCGGCACGAGTCCGGGGACGAACGACTCGATCATGCTCACGAGCACCGCCGTGTCCTCGGGGACGTCCTCGGCCCACCGGTGGATCGGCCAGAGGTCGACCCCCCAGCCCTCGGCCAGCAGCGCCCGGGCCAGCCCGAGCGCGACGAACAGGTCGCCCTTCCCCTCGGTGGTGTCGTCGGTCGACACCGCGAAGCGGATCGTCCCCCTCGACCCCGACGCGTGGTCGCCGCGGGCGATCGCCGCGTACTCGGCGGCCAGGGGGGACGAGACGGGGGAGGACGGGATCGCGTGGTGCATCACCGTGCCATTGTGCCCGAAGCGCAGCCCGCCTCGGCCGAGCGCCGTGCTGCGCCTTGTAGGGTGTTGTCGGCTGCCGGGCATCCCCGACGGCCGGATCACCGAACCGTGCCACAGGCGCGGCAGCAGCTGGAGGAACTCGCCGTGACAGAGCGCAAGCCAGGAGTCGTGTCCGTCGTCCTCGTGAACTACAAGGGCACGGACGACACACTGACGAGCATCGCCGAGCTCCGCAAGCAGGACTGGCCGCAGGACCGGCTCGAGGTGATCGTCGTCGACAACGGCTCCGGCGCTGAGCACGTCGGGCGGCTGAAGGCCTCCGACCTCGACTTCACCTTCATCGACTCCGGTGCGAACCTCGGCTTCACGGGCGGGTGCAACCTCGGTGTGGAGCACTCCTCCGGCGAGATCGTGGCCTTTCTCAACAACGACGCGCGTCCCGACACCGGCTGGGTGCGCGAGGCGATGGCGACCTTCGCCTCCGGCGCCGACATCGGCGCCGTGGCGTCGAAGGTCCTGGACTGGGAGGGCGTCAACGTCGACTTCACCGAGGCCGCGATGACCTGGTACGGCATGGGCTACAAGCCCTTCGCCGGGTCGCCGGACACCGGGCGCTGGGAGTCGGAGACCGACGTGCTCTTCGGCACCGGCGCGGCGATGTTCATCCGCGCCGAGCTCTTCGAGCAGCTCGGTGGCTTCGACGACCGCTACTTCATGTTCTACGAGGACGTCGACCTCGGCTGGCGCCTTAACCTGCTCGGCTGGCGGTTCCGGTACCAGCCGAAGTCGGTGGCGTTCCACAAGCACCACGCGTCGATGAACAAGTTCGGCGACTTCCGTGAGACCTACCTGCTCGAGCGCAACGCCCTGTTCACGCTCTACAAGAACCTCGGCGACGAGCAGCTCGCCGCCGCGCTGCCCGGTTCGCTGGCACTCGCCGTCCGCCGTGCCGTGGGCCGCGGCGAGCTCGACTCCACGTCGCTCGACCTGCGGAACCCCGGCGACGACAGCGTCCCGACCATCCCGGTCCCGAAGACGAGCATGGCCGGCATCTACGGCGTCGACCAGTTCGTCGAGCAGCTGCCGTCGATGACCGAGTCGCGCCGCGAGATCCAGGCGAGCCGGGTCCGCAGCGACCGCGAGCTCCTCCGCCTGTTCGGCAACCGCGACGAGCCCGCGTACCCGATCGAGAACTACCTGGCCGGCTACGACAAGATCGTGCACTCCCTCGGCGTGCTCGACGTCGGCACCCGTCGTCGCATCCTCATCATCACCGGGGACTCCATCGGCGAGAAGATGGCCGGCCCGGCGATCCGCGCCACGCAGATGGCGAAGCAGCTGGCGAACGAACACGACGTGCGGGTCATCAGCCTGACCCGCTCGTCACCGATCGACCCGTCGTACGACGTCGTCACGGTCCCGCACCGCCACCCGCGGCAGATGGTCGAGCACGAGGCCTGGGCCGACGTCATCATCGTCCAGGGGCACGCGCTGCGGCTGTTCCCGGTCCTCGAGTCGACCCGCAAGATCCTCGTGGTCGACGTCTACGACCCGCTGCACCTCGAGCAGCTCGAGCAGGGCCGCAGCGACGACGTCGACCAGTGGAACCGGCAGATCCTCGACGCCTCGGACACCCTGAACCACCAGCTCGAGCTCGGCGACTACTTCATCTGCGCGTCCGAGCGCCAGCGGATGTTCTGGCTCGGGCAGCTCGCGGGCTCCGGCCGGGTGAACGCCCGGACCTACTCGCGCGACCCCGACCTGCGCTCGCTCATCGGCGTGGTGCCGTTCGGCCTGTCCTCGACCCCGCCGGTCCACGACCAGCCGCGGGTCAAGGGCGTCGTGCCGGGCATCGGCAAGAACGACAAGCTCGTCGTCTGGGGCGGCGGCATCTACGACTGGTTCGACCCGATCACCCTCGTGCGCTCGATCGGTCAGCTCGCCGAGCGGAAGCCGAACGTCAAGCTGTTCTTCATGGGCGTGCAGCACCCGAACCCCGACGTCCCCGAGATGGACATCGTCGCCAAGGTGCGTGCCGAAGCGGACGCCCTCGGACTCACCGGCAAGAACGTGTTCTTCAACGACGCCTGGATCCCGTACGAGGAGCGCGGCGCCTACCTGCTCGAGGCCGACGCCGGCGTCTCGACGCACTACGAGCACCTCGAGACGACGTTCTCGTTCCGCACCCGGATCCTCGACTACCTGTGGGCGCGCCTGCCCATCGTGACGACCGCCGGCGACTCCTTCGGTGACCTCGTCGCTGCCGAGAAGCTCGGTGTCGCCGTGCACGAGCAGGACGTCGACAGCCTCGCCGACGCCCTCGAGACGGCGCTCTTCGACAAGAAGGCGCGCGCCGAGTTCATCGGCAACGTCGACCGCATCCGTGAGCAGTTCACGTGGGAGAACGTGCTGGCGCCGCTCGTCGACTTCTGCCGGAACCCCGTCCGCGCCGCCGACAAGTCGGTGCGGGACACGGTCGCCGTGGTCGAGGCGCACCAGATGCGCGTCCGCGTGCCGGAGCGCAAGAAGCTCTCGGGTGTCCGGTACGACGTCGGCCGCGCGGTGCACTACTTCCGCACCGAGGGTCCGCGCAGTGTCGCGGGCAAGATCAAGCGCCGCCTGCAGAACCGGTGACCGCTGCGGACGCCGCGGCCCTCGTCGTCATCCCGACCTACGACGAGGCCGAGAACGTCCGTGCCGTGATCGCGGCCGTGCTCGGTGCGGTGCCGGCGGCGCACGTCCTGGTGGTGGACGACGGCAGTCCCGACGGCACCGCGGACGTCGTCCGCGGCATCGCCGGGGCCGACGCGCGCGTGCACCTGCTCGAGCGGAGCGGCAAGCTCGGTCTCGGTACTGCGTACGTGGCCGGGTTCCGCTGGGGCCTCCAGCGCGGGTACCCGGTCCTGGTCGAGATGGACGCCGACGGGTCGCACCCCGCCGACCGGCTCCCGGCGCTGCTCGATGCGGTCCGTGCCGACGAGACGGTCGCGCTGGCGATCGGCTCGCGGTGGGTGCCGGGCGGGTCGGTGGTCGACTGGCCGCTGCATCGCCTGGCGTTGAGCCGCGGTGCGAACGCCTACGCGCGGATCGTGCTCGGGGTCGACGTGCGTGACGTCACGGCGGGGTTCCGCGCCTACCGGGCGGCCACGATCGCGCGGATGGACCTCGGCTCGGTCGACTCGAAGGGCTACTGCTTCCAGGTCGACATGACGCTGCGGGTCGCCGACCTGGGCGGCCGGATCGTCGAGGTGCCGATCCGCTTCCGGGACCGCGTGCACGGCACCTCGAAGATGAGCCGTTCCGTCGTGGTCGAGGCCGTGGTCCGCGTCACCGGGTGGGGGCTGCAGCGTCGGTTCGGCCGCTGGCGCGGCTCGCGTCGCTGACGCATCCGGTGCGACGGACAGGAGGCGCGGTGCCAGCTGGCACCGCGCCTCCTGTCCGTCACCGGTCGCGTCTCAGACGCAGCTGACGTCGTAGTCCTGGTTCCCGACGACGTACTGGGCCATCCGCACCTGGCTGCCGGCCGTGAGCCCACCGGCCGAGCAGGCCTTCTGGGCGGCCGCGACGCCGTCCGCGCCGACGGCGATCCAGCTCGGCAGTCGGTAGATCGTGCTGCTGCTCGGTACGGTGCCGAAGAGCGTGCTCCACTCGGACGGCGACGAGTAGACGCCGGCGGTCGCGCCGATGCTCACGAAGTACGCGGTCATGCCCTCGAGGGTCGCGCGGTTGAGCGCCGCCGTCTTCTGCCACGAGCCGTCGGTCTCGGCATCGAGCCACCACCGGTAGGAGCCGGGCGATGCGACGCCTCGACTTTGCGCATCGTCGTAGGCGCGGTTCCAGCCGTACATCCACGAGCACTGGGTGGATGTGAGCGCAGCGTCGCCCGGCACGCAGGTGCCGTACGGATTCCGCGCCGTCGCGCCGCTCGGGTCGACGTTGTTCGTCGGCCACGAGGCGCGGGAGTTCGACGGGTGGTCCTTGAAGTACTGACCCGGGTTGGCGGTGTTGACGTACAGCTGCGTCTTCGGCTGCGACGTGCCGCCCACCGAGCCACCGGCCCACGCGAGTTGTTGCGCGAGGAAGTCGTTGGTGTTGTTCGCGAGACCGTGGTTCACACCGACGATGCCGAAGGCCTGCCCCACCGGGTAGTTCGACGACGAGCCCCCTTGCGGCCAGGACACGTCGGCGCCGAACCCGGTGCCGCTCGAGCCGTCCAGGAAGTAGCCGGCGACGTCGAGGTGCAGCTGCGCCGAGCCTTTCGAGACCTTCGCCTGCACCCGGCGGTCGGTGCTCGACCCGGTGACCTTGGCCATCACGAGGTTCGCGACGGGCGACCCGGCACCGAAGAGCTGGGTCGCGACCTGCGGGTCCTGGCCGGCCGGGGTGACGCGCAGGTAGGCGTCGGTCGTCGGCTTGGTGACCTCGGCGTTCGCGACGACCGCGGTCGCCGTGCCCGGGACGCCGGCGGTGCCGGAGAGCCGAATGGTGCCGGCGGTCGTCGACACGGCACCGGCGAAGGCGCGGGTGGTGTCGATCGGCACGAACACCGAGCCGGTCGACGCGTTCGAGTAGTAGCCGGCGACGTCCATGTAGACCGTGCCGGTGCCCTTCGAGAGCTTGACCTGCGCGGCACCGTCGACGAGCTTGACGATGGCGAGGTTCGACAGCGACTGCCCCGCCGAGTACAGCTGCGTGACGACCTGCGGGTCCTGGCCGGCGGGCGTCACCCGGACGTAGCCCGCCGCCGTGGGGCCGCTCACCTCGACGTTGACGGCGACGGCCGTGGCGTCCGCGGGGACGCCGGCGAGGCCGGCGAGGGGGACCGGGACCGGTGTCGTGCCGACGGTGCCGCTGAACACCCGCGCCGCGTCGAGCGGCGTGTACGTCGCGCCGGAGCCGTCGGCGTAGTAGCCGGCGACGTCGAAGTAGCCGTTCGCGGTGCCGGCGGACAGCTTCGCCTGGATCGATCCGTTCACCAGCCGCACGGTCACCAGGTTGGCGATCGTCTGCCCGGCGGCGAAGTCCTGCGTCGCGACGGTGGCGTCCTTGCCGGCGGGGGTCACGCGCACGTACCCGGCGACGGTCGGCTTCGCGACCTCGACGTTGACGACGACGGCCGTGGCGTTCGCGGGGACCCCGGCGTTCCCGGCGATCCGGACGACCTTCGGCGTCGTCGTGAGCCCGCCCGACCAGACCCTGGTCGTGTCGATCGGCGTGTACCGACCGGTCGTCGGTGCCGCGGCCTGTGCGGTCGAGACCGGGACGACCACGGCGACGGCGGTGGCGACGAGCGCGGTGGTCAGGGCGAGTGCGAGGCGACGGTGCAGACGCATGTGGTGGTTCCCAACTTCGTGGACCGTCCCCCTGACGGTCTCCGGCAGTCTAGGTGCACGGTGCAACTCCGGGGAGGGCACACGGGTGCGGTGTGCCGATCGACACACGCCGCGCGGACTCAGCCGCGCGGCAGGTGCCGCCGCCACGACCGACGTCGCGCGGCGATCACCAGCACGGCCACGAAGACCATCAGCCCGGCGCCGTGCAGCAGGTAGCTCTCGGCCGTGCTCGTGACCGCCAGGAGCACCAGGACCGCGGCGGGCCACACGTAGGCCACGCCGGGGAACGTCGTCGCCGTCACCCAGGCGCGGGCGAAGGCGAGCAGCGCCGTCACGCCCAGCAGGATCGTGCCGGCGAGCCCGATCTGCAGCCAGGCGTCGATGAACGCGTTCAGCCCCGAGGTGAACCGGTGCCCGGCGGGGTCGATGAAGGTCACGTACGGGACCACGGCCTCGTGCGGCCACGTCCCGACCCACCCCCACCCCTGGATCGGGAACTGCCCGACGAACACGCGGATCTGCGACCACAGGTCCAGGCGGGTCGCCGTCCCGCCGGCTGCCCCGATCTCCGCCAGCACGCGGTGCCGGGCGAGCACGCCCACCACGAGCATCAGGAGCACCGTCCCACCGAGCACGCCGTTCACCACCGGCCGCGTCGTCGGTCGGGCGTGCCGGAGGGACCACAGGGCGAGTGCGGTCACGGCGAGGGCGATCATCGCGAGGCCGGTGATGGGGGACTGCACGAGCATGAGCGCGATGACGGCGAGGGCGGTGGAGCCGATCGCGCGCCACCGCGTCACCGACCGGGTCAGGAACTCGACGACGAAGGTGACGAGTGCCATCGCTGCGATGAAGCCCATGAAGTTGCGGGTTCCGCCGATGCCCTGGATCGGACCGCCGTACGCGATGTTGCCCTGGATGCCGAACGCGGGGATCGGCAGGTCGAGGACGAGGCCGGAGAGGACCTCGAGCCCGAGCCCGGCGACGAGCAGGATCCGGAAGGCGTCACCGGAGGCCCGGATGAGCTGCACGAGGTCTCGGCCGAGCGCCAGGTACAGGCCGAGGCCGATGAAGCACACGGTGGCGACGAGCCCGCGGAGCGCCACCCAGGAGTACTCGCTCCACAGGACACTGAGCGCGCAGTACCCGACGAACGCCAGGAGCGAGAGCGGCAGGACACCGTGCCACTCGATCCGGTAGCGCTGCCCGAGCAGGCTCAGACCGGCCAGGACGAAGAGACTGACGAGCACGGCCCAGACGCCGGCACGCCCGACCAGGGCCCCCACCGTCGGCTGCCCGAACGCGAACAGGACGATGACCGTGGCGAGGGCCTGGCTGAACCGCCCGCCGGCGGAGAACCCGATCCAGGCGGAGAGGTAGCGGCGCGCGAGCACGTGGTGCGTCAGCCGTCCGTCGGTCACGAGTCCATCTTGGTGCACGGACCTCGGCGCGAGGTCATCGCGGAGCGTCGATATGGCTGATACGCGATGACTCGACTAGCGTCGTCGCACGATGCAGCGTGCCGTGACCACGACCCTCCGCCGTTCCGGCACGCTCCGTGCGGCAGCGGCGGTCCTCGTCGGCCTGGCCACGACGTCGCTCGCCTGGTGGCGTCTCGGGCCGGTGACACGTGGCACCGCGTGGGCGGAGGACGGCGGCGTCTTCCTGCGCGAGCGGCTCGCGCTCGGGCCCGTGGACTCCCTCCTGCACCCCTACGCCGGGTACCTGCACCTCGTGCCGCGCCTGCTCGTCGACGCCGCGTGGGCGCTGCCCGTCGAGGAGTACGCGCGTGCGCTGTCCGCCGCTGCGTGCCTGGTGGTCGGCGCGGTGGCCCTCACGGTGTTCCTGCTCGCGCGCGACGTCGTGCCGCAGTGGCCGCTCCGGGCACTGCTCGCCGCGGTGCCGGCCCTGCTGCCGCTCGCGCCCCACGAGATCAGCGGGAACGTCGCGAACCTGCACTGGTTCCTGTTGTTCGCGTGCCCCTGGCTGTTCGCGTACCGGGCACGGTCGTGGTGGGCGTCGGGCATCGTCGCCGTCCTGACCGGCTTCGTCGTCCTCACCGAGCTGCAGACCGTGCTGTTCCTGCCGATGCTGCTCCTCGCGTGGTTCCCGCTGCGCGATGCGTCCGGCGTCCGGGCGTGGCCCCGCGCCGTCCCGGTGACGCTCGTCGTCCTCGCCGGCGGCGCTGCGCAGATCGTCACCGCTGTCACCGACCACCGGTCGCGGGCCCCGGGGGCCCCGGCGTTCGCCGACGTGGTCGCCGGGTGGCTGCTGCAGCCGGTCGCGGGCATCTGGTCGCCGGACGTCGGCGCGGTCGCTCGGGTCGTCGTCACGCACGGTTGGGGCGCCGTGCTCGTCCCCGTGCTCCTGGTCGCCGCGGCGCTGGTCGCCGCGGTCGTCGTCGGGTCCTGGCGGGCACGCTGGACGGTCCTGGCGCTCGCCGTGGTCTCCGGTGGCGTCTGGTGGGCGGCGCTCGTCGCCAACGCCGGCGAGGTGCAGGCATGGGCACACCCCACGCCTGGGCTGGCTGCCGTGCCGCCACTGCGGTACGCGGCCGCCTCCGGGCTGCTGCTGCTCGCCGCGGCGGTGGTCGCAGCGAGCGTCCTGCTCGGTCGGGGGCGTGGCGCGACCGACGGCGCACGGCCGGCGCACGGCGGATCCCGGTCAGGAGGCCCGGCTCGCTCCGGGCGGGCGCTGGCCGGTTGGTGCGTGGTCGCGGTCGTGGTCGTCGCGACGCTGGGCAACGTCGCACCCGGCCCGACGCGGCGCAGCGACGGCCCGGTGTGGGCGACGCAGGTGCCCGCCGCGATCGAGGCGTGCGCGGGGGACCCGACACGGAGCGTTGCGATCCGCAAGGTGCCGTGGTCCGCACAGGTGCCGTGCGCCCGGTTGCTCGAGCACTGACGGCGGGCGTCAGCGCACGGTCGGCAGCCGGAACTCGCGTCGTGCGGACGGAGTGCGTGGGCCGTCGCCGGCGGAGAGCGGCTCCTCGCCGACCAGGACGATCCGGGTCTTGATCGCGATCAGCGCGAACAACACCCAGTTGCCCTGGTACAGCAGGCGTGACTCGGCGACGGACTGCACGACGAGGGCGACGACGACGAGCAACGGCAGCAGCGACACCGGGTCGAACGGCCTGGGCGACTGCGTGGCGTCGTACCCGATCCGGGTGGCCGACGACCACGAGCGGTCCAGCGTGGTGACGACGTACAGCGCGAACAGAACGAGCCCGATGATGCCGGTCTGCATCCAGACGTCGAGGTACGCGTCGTGGGCCTGCAGGTACGTCACACCCTTGCGGTGGGCAAGGTCGGCGAGCGTGGGGACGTCCGGCCACCAGTAGCCGATCCAGCCCCACCCGACGACCGGGTGCTGGTCGATGAGTCCGAGGACGCGGGCCCAGATGTCCCCGCGACCGGTCGCGTCGGCACCCTTGCCGAGCAGCTCCGACACCGTCCCTCGCGCCACGAACGCTCCGCCTGCGGCGACGACCGCGCCGACCAGCACGACCAGGTAGCGCGGGGTCCGGTGTCCGGTCGGGACCCGCCGGATCCAGAGGGCGACCAGGAGCACGACCGCCACCACGACCGCGGCGGCGAGCACGGTCGACGAGCGGGTCAGCACGAGGACGGCGCCGACGACGACCAGCCAGGCGACGGCACGGTTGCGACGCATCCGCCCCTCGGCGAACTGCACCGCCACGGCGATCGCCGCGAGCAGCGCGACCATCGCGAGCAGGTTCGCGTTGCCGGGCAGCCCCTGGATGCGACCGCCGGTCAGGAGCTCCGCGCGCGAGAAGTAGAACGCGTCCGGGATGTCCCGGTCGCCGTAGTCCGTCCAGACCGGCACGATCGGGTGCCGCACGACGACCGCCACCACGGCCTCGAACAGGAGCGAGCCCATCACCACCCAGCGGAAGGCAAGGCTCATCGCGTCGAGGATGCGACGCCAGGTCAGGGTCGACGCGACCGCCAACGCCATCGCGGCACAGATCACCTGCGCGGCGATGCTCGCCAGCGTCGCCGGGCGCCAGTGCGACCAGACGACCGACACCAGGCACCAGGCGAGGAAGAACCAGAGCGCCCACGGTGTCCGGACGAGCGGCGGCTTCGCGCGGACCAGGATCGTGACGCCCCACGCGGCGACGAGTGCCCAGACCGCCGCTGCGCCGAACCAGGTCAGGGTGTTGGGGAAGGCGTCCCCGGCGAACAGGACGAAGAGGAGCGTCGCACCGAAGGCGAACGCCTCGCGCTCGGGTACGGTCCCGCGCGACAGCGGCCAGGTGTTCGTCACGACGCCAGGGTACGTGCTCATCGGCGGCCGCTACTCCCGGAAGGCCGCGAGCGTGCTGGCGATCTCGTCGCCGAGGTACGGCGCCAGGGTCGTCGCGAAGGTGTTCGTCAGGTGGGTGCGGTCCCGGTGCACGAGCACCCCGCCGATGACCGCCGGGCAGATCGTGTCGGTGCAGTAGTAGCGCGACAGGTCGATCACGCGCGCCTTCCCGGGCATCCGGGCCGCCGCCTGCTCCGAGCCCTCGAACAGGCTGAAGCCGACCGAGCGACTCGAGTCGCACTCGCTCGTCGTGGGACCGGACATCTGGCCGACGCAGGCCACCACGTCCGGGCGTGCCGTCGGGTTGTCGCGGAGGGCCAGGATCGGGATGCCGGCGTCGGCCGGAGCCTGCCAGGCCGCCACCATGCCGTCGACGACGGCATCGGCGTCCGACTGTCCAGCGGCGGGCACGACGGGTCCGTTGCCGGTCGAGTGCGTGACGATCACGCCGTCCAGGTCGCTGTGCGAGCGGAGGTACGCCATCGCGTTCTGCTTCCAGGCGGCGCAGTCGTCGACCTGCTTCTCCGTGTTCGCCTTCTGCACCGCGGTGGTGAGGTAGCAGCTCTGGTGCCCTGCGACGTCGATGCGCCAGTTCCGGGCCTTCGCGATCTTCTCGTAGGTGTCCACGAAGACGTTGTTGTGCGAATCGCCGATCGCGATCAGGTGTTCCGTGTACCCGGTCTTCGGACCGAGGGCGCAGACGTTGAACGCGCTCGAGTCGTTCGACCAGCACGCCGGCCGGTTCGAGTCGTCGTCGAGGGCGTTCGAGGCGGCCGGCACCCGGACGTCCGCGAGGGCGGGGTTGACACAGGGGTCGGCCGACGAGATCAGTGCGGCGGCACCGAAGCACCGGACGTCTCCGGTGCTCAGACGCTGCTGGAACTCGGCCGCCTGCACCTGCTGCACGTGGAGTGCGGTGAGGGACGCGGCGCCGAGCGCGACGACGAGCACGGTGCTGAGGGCCCCGTACAGAGCGACCCGGCGCGGGCGGAGTGCGCGCACCCAGCCGGAGAACCGGAGGGGCTCCTCGATGCACAGCGTCGTGACCGAGGCGACGACCACCGCGCCGACGAAGATCGCGACCTTGTCCTTGGTCGTGAGCTCGTGCCGGAGCACGATCGGCAGCAGGACGACGGCGGGCCAGTGCCACAGGTACACGGCGTAGGAGATGCGCCCCAGGAACCCGATCGGGGTGATCCGTCCGATCCGCTGCAACCCGGAGTGGCCGCCGAACAGCACGACCAGCGTGGCGGACACCACGGGGAGCGCGGCCGCGATGCCGGGGAACGGGGTCGCCGCCGTGATCACGAACAACGACGCCACGAGGCCGGCAGCGCCGAGCCACGCGCCGACGACCCGGACGGACCGGGCCGGGCCGGTGCGGGGCGCGGCCAGCGGGATCGTCGCGGCCAGGCCGCCGAGCGCGAACTCCCACGCCCGGGTCGCCGTCGAGAAGTAGGCGACCCCGGATGCGGTCTCGGTCTGGACGACGCTCCACGCCAGGGACAGCACCACCACGGCGCCGAGCAGCACCTGCGCGACCACGACCGGGGAGACCCCGCCCCGACGGAGACGGCGGGCGCTCCACAGTGCGGCGAGCAGCAGGAGCGGGAGGACGATGTAGAACTGCTCCTCGACGGACAGCGACCAGAAGTGCTGGAACGGGGACGCCTGGTTGCCCTGCGCCAGGTAGTCCACCGAGTCGGCGGCCAGCTGCCAGTTCTGCACGTAGACCGTCGAGGCGATGAGCTCACGGCCGTACTGGCCCCACAGTGCGCTGGGCACCCAGATCAGCACAGCGGTCCCCGTCGCGGCGATCGTCAGGAAGGCCCCGGGGAGCAGTCGCTTCGCACGTCGGGCCCAGAAGCCGGCGAGACCGATCCGGCCGGTGGCGGTCAGCTCGCGCAGCAGGTGCCCCGTGATGAGGAAGCCGGAGATGACGAAGAACACGTCCACCCCGACGAACCCACCGGGGAGCCTGCTCGGCCAGAGGTGGTAGAGCACGACGGCGAGCACCGCGAACGCGCGGAGGCCCTGGATGTCCCATCGGGTCGGGTCGGTCGTGCGGGGGGACGAGGTGCGGAGGGACCCTCGGGTCGGCGACTCCACCGTGCGTGCAGACATCGCGGAGATTCTAGTGTCGCGCGTCGCGCCGGTAGGCTCTGGCCCATGTTCCTCGGCATCACGAACACCCCCCGCGACTACGCCTGGGGCTCGGTCACCGCGATCCCGGAGCTCCTCGGGCGCACCGTCACCGGCGCCCCGCAGGCCGAGCTCTGGCTCGGTGCGCACGCCGGCAGCCCGAGCGTGGTCGTCAACCCGGCGATGGTCGGCGGCGCCGACACCCTGCGCGACTGGATCGAGGCGGAGCCGCAGGACGCCCTGGGCGCTGACCGCACCGGGCTGCCGTTCCTGCTGAAGGTGCTCGCGGCGGCGGCGCCCCTCTCGCTGCAGGCGCACCCGACACCGGAGCAGGCCGAGGCCGGCTTCGCGCGCGAGGAGCGCGAGGGCATCGCGGTCGACGACCCGGCGCGCAACTACAAGGACCCGTTCCCGAAGCCCGAGCTCGTCGTCGCCCTGAGCGAGCGGTTCGAGGCCCTGAGCGGCTTCCGCCCCGTCGAGGAGACCCTGGCCGAGGTCCGCGTGCTCGATGCCGGCAGTGGTCGGCTCGGCCCGCTCGAGGTGCACCTGCAGCACGGCCTCGAGGACACCGTGCGCTGGCTCGAGACGGCCGACGAGTCCGCGCTCGCCGTCGTGCAGGCGGCGAGCGACCTCGCGATGGCACTCGACGACGACCTGCTCACGCCGAACACCGCCACGGTCCGCGACCTGGCAACGAGCTGGCCCGGCGACCCCGGCATCGTCGTCTCCCTGCTCATGCACCGGGTGACGCTCACCGCGGGGCAGGCGATGTACCTGCCCGCCGGCAACATCCACGCCTACCTGGACGGCCTCGGCATCGAGCTGATGGCGCCGTCCGACAACGTGCTGCGCGGGGGACTGACGCCGAAGCACGTCGACGTGCCCGAACTCCTGCACGTGCTCGACTTCACGGCGTACCCGGCACCGGTCCTCGAGCCCGAGCGCCTGGCCCCCGGCGTGGACCGCTTCGCGCCAGAGGGCGTCGGCTTCGCGCTGCTGCGGGTCGATGGGGACGGACGACCGGTCGGACTGAGCACCGGCGGCGTGGCTCCGCTGACCGGACCGTCGATCGCGATCTGCACCGAGGGCGTCGTGACGCTCGTCGGCGCGACGTCCGCCACGCTGCTCCGCAAGGGCGAGTCCTGCTTCATCACGCCGGACGAGGGTGACGTCACGGTGGAGGCTGACTCGTCGAACGGCGTCACGTCGACGGTCTTCATCGCCACCGGTCGGTAGCGCGGAGCCGCACGCCCTGGCGCGGTCCCGCACGCCGCCACCGGGGCGCCGCGTCCGTCCGCTAGCGTGGCGACCATGAGTTGGCTGGTCACCGGCGGTGCCGGGTACATCGGGTCCCACGTCGTCCGAGCACTGCGCTCGGCCGGCATCGACACGGTCGCGTTCGACGACCTCTCGAGCGGTTTCCGCGCGTTCGTGCCGGACGACGTGCCGTTCGTCGAGGGCACGATCCTGGACGGCGAGCTGGTCGCCCGCACCCTGCGCGAGCACGACGTCACCGGCGTGGTGCACGTCGCGGGCTTCAAGTACGCCGGCGTCTCGGTCGAGCGTCCGCTGCACACCTACGAGCAGAACGTCACCGGCATGGCGACGCTGCTCCGTGCGATGGCCGAGAACGGCGTCACGAAGGCCGTCTTCTCGTCGAGCGCCGCGGTGTACGGCACCCCGGACGTCGACGTCGTCGTGGAGTCGACCCCGAAGGCACCCGAGTCCCCGTACGGCGAGTCGAAGCTCATCGGCGAGTGGCTGCTGCGCGACATGGAGGTCGCCGCGGGTTTCACGACGACCTCCCTCCGCTACTTCAACGTCGTCGGGTCCGGCGAGCCCGACCTGTACGACGCCAGCCCGCACAACCTGTTCCCGCTCGTGTTCGACGCACTGCTGGCCGGCCGCACGCCCCGCATCAACGGCGACGACTACGCCACCGAGGACGGCACCTGCGTCCGCGACTACATCCACGTCGCCGACCTCGCGCACTCGCACGCCGTCGCGGCGCAGAAGCTCGAGGCGGGGGAGCCGCTCGAGCAGGCGTACAACCTCGGCAGCGGCGACGGTGTGAGCGTCCGGCAGATCATGGACGCCATGGCGAAGGGCACCGGGATCGCCTTCGAGCCGGAGGTCGCTCCCCGCCGCCCCGGTGACCCGGCGCGCATCGTGGCCACCGGCGAAGCCGCGACGCGCGACCTGGACTGGGCGATGCGCCACACCCTGGACGAGATGGTCACGAGTGCGTGGGAGGCCCGCCGCAGCGCCTCCTAGTGGCTGAGGACGTGTCAGTTGTCCCCCGAAACCCCGACAGACCGGGTGCGACACGCCCAGACGGGGGACATGACACGCCGAAGCGGTCAGTGCCTTCTATGATCCGCGACTTGACTCAGGCGAATGACACCGCTGTAATTACAGGCAACGACTTCAATCGTTGTGGTCCCGTTATCGAGACGTCAGGGGTGATCAGGGTGAACAGTTCCGACTTCCACGCCGGAGTTCCGGAGGACTGGCACGTCGACCCCGTGGCGCTCGGCGTCCCGGGTGTTCGACGGCCGGAGACGGACGACGAGGAGAACCCGCTCGCGTGGCAGGTCGACTCGTTGTGCGCACAGACCGACCCGGAGGCGTTCTTCCCCGAGAAGGGCGGCTCCACGCGCGAAGCGAAGAAGATCTGCACGTCGTGCGAGGTCCGGGCGCAGTGCCTCGAGTACGCACTCGAGAACGACGAACGCTTCGGCATCTGGGGCGGCCTGTCCGAGCGCGAGCGTCGCAAGTTGCGTAAGCGCGCCTGACGGTCCCGCACCGCGCGGTGAGCGCGCCCACAGGTTCACGGCGCGCCGCCGTCCGCAGCGGACGCCGTGCCTCCAGACCGTAGAGTGACGCCCGTCATGCAGCCCAGAGTCACCGCGATCCTCGTCGCCGCCAACGGAGCGGCCCACCTCGACCGGACCCTGGACGCACTCGCGGCCCAGACCCGCCACCCGGAGAACCTGGTGGTCGTCGACGTCGGGTCGACCGACGGCTCCACCGCGGGACTGTCCTTCGGCGGGTCCGCCGAGCTCCTGCGCCTGCCGGCCGGACGCCCCTTCGGCGAGGCCGTCGCCCGCGGGGAGCGCGAGGCTCCGCCCACCGTCGCGGACGAGCCCGTCGACGAGTGGCTGTGGCTGCTCGGACACGACAACGCACCGGCGCCGACCGCGCTCGCCGACCTGCTCTCCGCCGTCGAGATCGCGCCGTCCGTGGTCGTGGCGGGTCCGAAGCTCGTCGCCGACGACGACCCCTCCATCATCCGCGCGTTCGGCGAGAGCATGACGCGCTTCGGCCGCTCCATCGGCCTCGTGCAGGACGAGCTCGACCAGGGCCAGCACGACCGGCACACCGACGTGCTCGGCGTCGCCGCTGGCGGCATGCTCGTGCGCCGCTCGGTGTGGACCGAGCTCGCCGGTTTCGACCCGGCGCTGCCCGACGTCGACGCCGCCCTCGACTTCTGCGTCCGGGTCCGCCTGGCCGGGCACCGCGTGGCCGTGGTCCCCGAGGCGAAGGTCACCACCGCCGGTCCGGTCGAGGAGTTCGGCCGCAAGCGCGTCTCCGAGGCCCGCCGTGTCCGCATGCACCGGCAGGCGCAGCTGCACCGCCGGATGACCTACGCGCCGGGTGGACTGCTCTGGCTGCACTGGCTCACCCTCGTCCCCTTCGCACTCGGCCGGGCGATCGGCCACCTCGTCGCCAAGCACCCGGCGGCCGTCGTCCCCGAGCTCGCCGCGGCGTTCGCGGTGGCGTTCGGCGGTGGCACCGGTCGGGCGCGTCGGAACCTCGCCCGCACGAAGAAGCTCGGCTGGGCCGCCGTCGAACCGCTCCGGGTCAGCTGGCGTCGGGTGCACGAGCACCGGACCACCTCGCGGGACGTGGAACTCGCCCGGGTCGAGGACGCACCGATCGCACGGGCGTCGTTCCTCGGCGACGGCGGGATCTGGGTCGTGCTGGCCGCGGCGGTCCTGAGCGTCGTGACGCTCTACCCCCTGCTCGGCTCGCCGGCGCTGACCGGCGGCGGCCTGCTGCCCCTCAGCACGAGCGTCGGGCAGCTCTGGCAGAATGTCGGGTACGGCTGGCACTCCCTCGGCACCGGGTTCACCGGCCCCTCCGATCCGTTCGCCGCCGTGCTGGCGGTCCTCGGTTCGATCGTGTTCTGGTCGCCCTCGACGTCCGTCGTGCTCGTGATGCTCGTCGCCTTCCCCGTGTCCGCGCTCGGCGCGTGGTTCGCCGTCCGCAAGGTGACCACCCGCAAGTGGGTTCCGGTGATCGGGGCCGCGCTGTACGCCATCGCGCCCTCGCTCGTCGGCGCGGTCACGACGGGTCACCTCGGCGCCGTCATCGCGCACCTGGTGCTGCCGTGGCTGTTCGTCGCCGTGCTCGAGGCGCACCGCTCGTGGGCGTGGGCGTCCGGCGCCTCGCTGCTGTTCGCGGTCGCGGCGGCCTCGGCACCGTCGGTGCTGCCGGTCCTGCTGGTCGCGTGGCTCGTCGCGCTCGTCGTCGGGTGGCGCCGTGCACACCGTCGGGCCTTCATCCCGGTGCCGACCGCGGTGCTCTTCCTGCCGCTCGTCCTCGCCCAGGTCGCCCGCGGCAACGTCCTCGCCGTCTTCGCCGATCCCGGCGTCCCCTCGGCCACCCGTGCGCCGTCCGCGCTGCAGCTGGCCATCGGACAGCCGCTGCCGGACTGGAGCGGGTGGCTGCCCGCAACGTCCGGGCTCGCCGCCGTCGGCACGTGGCTGCCGATCGTGATGGCCGTCCTGGCCGTGCCGATCGCCGCCGCCGCCATCGGCGCGATGCTCGGACACCGCTGGGCCGTCGCCGGCTCGGCGCTCGTCGTCGCACTGCTCGGCTTCGGCACGGCGTTCGCCGCCACCCACGTGGCCGTCACCGGCGTCGGGTCGACCACCACCATCGTGTGGCCGGGCAGTGGCCTGTCGGTGTACTGGCTCGCGATCGTCGTGGCTGCCTGCATCGGGATCGACGTGCTGCCGAAGGCCGCACCGGTCACCGGGCTCGTCGCGACGGTGCTCGCTGGTGTGGCGGTGGCCCCGGCGTTCGCCGCGTTCTACCTCGGCAACGCCGCCATCCAGCCGACCACCGGCCGGGTGCTCAGCGCGTACGTGAACGCCGAGGCGCAGGCGAACCCCGACGTCGGCACGCTCGTCGTGGTGCCGCAGGACGACGGGTCGCTCGCGGTCGCGCTCGAACGCGGACAGGGCGCCACCCTCGACGACCAGTCGACCCTCGACGCCACCGCCCTGCGGTTGAGCGAGTCCGGCGCCCGGCTGACGACGCTCGCCGGCAACCTGGCGAGCCGAAGCGGCTACGACCCACGACCGGCGCTGCAGGAACTCGGCATCAGCTTCGTCCTGCTCGACGACGCCGGCGACGACCCCGAGGCGCAGACGGTGCACGACCGGGCCGCGGGCGCGATCGGGCAGAACGCCCTCTTCACGAGCATCGGTGAGACCACGAACGGTCAGCTGTTCCACTACGAGGGCGACGTCGACCGGACCACCACCGGGTCCGCCGCGGCCCGTGCCACGCACGTCCTCTACCTGGTCGTGCTCGGCGTGGTGTTCGGGGCGGCGGCGCTGCTCGCCGTGCCGACGGCCCCGCGCCGCCGCCGCGCCACCTCGAACGTCATCGAGGCCGAGGAACCCGCGACCACCTTCGACGAGGAGCGCGACGAATGAGCACCACCACCCGCTCCGTCCGACGCTGGGTCGTCCGCGGCACCGCGACCGCGATCGCCGTCGTCGTCGCTGCCGGCGCCGTCACGGCTGCGCACGCCTACGGCACCGCAGCCGAGCCGGGTCGCCCGGCCGGCCGGACCGTCACCCCGGTGCCCGCCGACGCCGAGCGCGTCTGCGCCGGCAGCGCCCTGCGGTTGTCCGACGACTCCGGCAACGACGCCACCCAGGCGAGCACCGTCGGGTCGGCGACCGTGTCCACGGCGACGACCGGTTCGACCGTCGAACGGTCCGCGCTCGACCCGTCGTCGACCGGCGGCAGCGACCCGCGCCTGCTGACCGCCCCTGCGGGCGACAGCACGCCCCAGGTCGCGGGCAGCAGCTACCAGAGCGTGTCCAGCGGCGACCTGGTGGGAGCGGGCGCGGCGTCGTGCGACGACCCGTCGCAGTCGACCTGGCTCGTCGGCGGCTCGACGGAGACCGGGCGCACCAGCCTCGTCACCCTGTCGAACCCGACGGACGTGAACGCCACCGTCGACCTGGCGATCTACGACGGCGCCGGCACGGTCAGCGCCCCCGGCACGACCGGCATCGTCGTCGCCCCGAACACCCAGAAGGTCGTCCCGCTGTCCGGCTTCGTGTCCGACCAGGGATCGACCGTCGTGCACGTGTCGTCCTCCGGCGGGCAGATCGTGGCCCACATGCAGGAGACCGTCGTCCGCACGCTGACCCCCGGCGGCTACGACATCGTCTCCGGCGGCGCCGCGCCGTCGCGGTCGCAGGTCATCCCGGGCGTCGTGCTCGCCGGTGCGCAGGAGGCACAGCGTGGTGACGACACCGCGGACGCCGCCCCCGTCGTCCGGCTGTTCGTCCCCGGCACGCAGTCGGCTCGGGTCACCCTCGGCATCTCCACGGCGGACGGCGGCGGTACCACCGTCAACGCCACCGCCGAGCCCGGGGTCGTGACCGACGTCGCGCTCGACGACTTCCCGGACGGCCGGTACTCGTTCACCGTCACCTCGACGCAGCCCGTCGTCGCCGGTGCCCGGACGACCACCCCGACGGCGGACGACGGCAGCGACCTCGGCTGGTTCGCCTCGGCCGAGCCCCTCGGCGACCGGGTGATCACGGCCGTGGCGCCGGGGGAGGGCGTCCGCCTGAACCTCGTCAACCCCACGCAGGAGGACCGGACGGTCACGATCCGCTCCGGGGACGAGAAGCGCACGGTCGAGCTGCTGTCCGGCGCCACGGCGACCGTCCCGGTGCAGACCGCGAAGCAGTTGTCGCTCTCCGGGACGGACGGTGTCGTCGCCGGTGTGACCTACCTCGGAGACGACGGCATCGCCGGGTTCCCGGTGCGGCCCTCGACCCAGGTGTCCACGCCGGTGCGGGTCTACCCCTGACGCCGAGGACGGTGCGGCGCCTCCGGGTGCCGCGGCGTCACCAGTGGCGGTAGCGCTCCGGCGCCAGGTCCCACGGGTCCTTGCCGATCAGCTCGCCGACGGCCCGGAACACGGCCGTCTCGATGATGATCCGCCGGTCCGCGTCGTCCTTCTCGGGGCTGCGGTTCACCCGCTCGACCGGGATCCGGAACACGGTGACCCTGCGGGTGTCGCGGTCGATCCGCCACCGGGGCATCGCGTCGGGCAGGGTGGCATCGGTCGGCATGTCGGCCACCTGGAACACCACGCCCGCCAGTTCGTCGGGCCACAGCCCGATCAGGTAGTGGGCGCTGTCGCCGACGATGCGGTCGAAGGCCTCGGCGCGGGTCGTGATCGGCGCGAGTTCGGGACCGGTCACGCTCGACCGCCCGCCGCGTCCGTGCCGGGACCGGCCTCGACCGCGGTCGACGGGAGTGACGAGGCGGGGCTTGCGACGCATCCCCACATCGTACGCGCGCACCGGGTGCTCCCGGGTGCTCCGCTAGGCTCCGTGTCGACATGGACGTGAGGATCTGCAGCAAGGTCGCGTGCGCCGCGAGCGCTTCGGCGACCCTGACCTACGACTACGGGGACTCCATGGTCGTCGTCGGGCCGCTCTCCACGCGGGTCGAACCGCACGGCTACGACCTCTGCACCCGGCACGCCGCCGGTCTGCGCGTCCCGCGCGGCTGGCAGGTGGTGCGGCGCGAGCCGCTGCAGCGCGAGACCGACTGACGGCTCGCGTCCGCGACGCACCAGCGGCGGTGCACGGGAGGCCCGTGGAACGTGACCGACGTCGGCTGGGGACCCGCGCCTCCCGGCATGGAAGACTGATGGGCATGCCCACCGAAGCCCAGACCGCAGCACCGTACCGCGTCGCCGACCTCTCGCTCGCCGAGGCGGGCCGCCACCAGATCCGCCTCGCCGAGAACGAGATGCCGGGCCTGATGGCCCTGCGCGAGGAGTTCGGGGCGGCGCAGCCGCTGGCCGGCGCGCGCATCGCGGGGTCGCTGCACATGACGGTGCAGACGGCCGTCCTGATCGAGACGCTCGTCGCCCTCGGTGCGCAGGTGCGATGGGCGAGCTGCAACATCTTCTCCACGCAGGACGAAGCCGCCGCGGCGATCGCGGTCGGCCCGACCGGCACACCGGACGCACCAGCCGGCGTCCCCGTGTTCGCGTGGAAGGGCGAGACGCTCGAGGAGTACTGGTGGTGCACCAGCCGCATCTTCGACTGGACCGCCGAGGCCGCTGCCGCCGGAGCCGACTGGGCCGGTCCGAACCTGATCCTCGACGACGGCGGCGACGCCACGATGCTCGTGCACACCGGTGCCGACGCCGAAGCCGCTGGTGCTGCTCCCGTCGCGGGTGCCGACGCGAGCGCCGAGTGGACGATCGTGCTCGACACCGTCGCGGCGTCGATCGAGACGTCGTCCGACCGCTGGACCCGCATCGCCGCGGACATCGAGGGCGTCACCGAGGAGACCACCACGGGCGTGCACCGCCTGTACGAGCTGTCGCGGAACGGACAGCTGCGGTTCCCCGCGATCAACGTGAACGACTCCGTGACGAAGTCGAAGTTCGACAACAAGTACGGCATCCGCCACTCCCTGCCCGACGGCCTGAACCGTGCGACCGACGTGCTGATGGGCGGCAAGGTCGCGTTCGTGGTCGGGTACGGCGACGTCGGCAAGGGTGCGGCGGAGGCACTGCGCGGCCAGGGCGCCCGCGTCATCGTCAGCGAGGTCGACCCGATCTGCGCGCTGCAGGCCGCGATGGACGGCTACCAGGTGGCACGTCTGGCCGACGTCATCGAGACCGTCGACATGGTCATCACGTGCACCGGCAACCTCGGCGTCGTGGGCGTCGACGAGATGCTCGGGCTGAAGCACCTGGCGATCGTCGCCAACGTCGGCCACTTCGACAACGAGATCGACATGGCCGGGCTCGAGTCGCTGCCCGGTGTCGAGAAGGTCGAGATCAAGCCGCAGGTGCACGAGTGGCGTCTGCCGACCGGCCGCTCGATCCTGGTGCTGTCCGAGGGGCGGCTGATGAACCTCGGCAACGCCACCGGGCACCCGTCGTTCGTGATGAGCAACTCGTTCACGAACCAGGTGCTGGCGCAGATCGAGCTGCACACCCGTCGTGACGAGTACCCGACGGGGGTCTACGTGCTGCCGAAGCACCTGGACGAGAAGGTCGCGCGCCTGCACCTCGGTGCCCTCGGGGTGGAGTTGACGACGCTGCGCCCGGAGCAGGCGGCGTACATCGGCGTGCCGGTCGAGGGCCCCTTCAAGCCCGAGCACTACCGGTACTGAGCCGGGGCGCGCCGGGCGCCGCGCTCGCGCGGGAAGCCCGGCGGCCGTGCCGACGCCGTCGCGCCCGCCTCGGTGAGCAACCCGACGCGGGAGCGCAGCGCCTGCACGTCCCGCCCACGGCGCAGCACGACGACCCCGGCGAGGAACACCTCGGCGGGCACCGGCGGCACCGGGTAGGCGAAGGGTGCGACGTCCGCGGCCAGCGCGCGGGCGGCGGACTCCCGGAGTTCGGGGCGCATCACGGCGGCCCCGCGGAAGAACGCGCCGAGCCGGTTCTCGAGTCGCTGTGGCAGCGCCGAGACGTCCGCGATCGTGGCCCAGGCCGTCAGCTCGGGCGGCAGCACCACCTGGGGGTCGCGCTGCTTCGGCAGCCGCTCGTGCTGCACGACGGTGCCGGCGAGCAGGTCCCCGAGGCGCCGCGGACGACTGCCGAACAAAGCCACGAGCAGCGCCACCGACCCGAACGTCATCCACAGCTCGAACAGCCCGACGAGCGCGCGGGTGAACGCGTGCCGGAACCCGATCGCACCGCCGTCGACCCGGACGACCCGCGTGCCGACGGCGTACCGGCCGACGCTGCGGCCCCGGGTCACCGTCTCGACGGCGGCCGGCACGAGCACGAGCACGGAGACGAACAGGGCGATGCTCAGCGCGGCGCCCCACGCCTCGTCGAGGCCGCTCGGCCACAGCCGGGACACCCCGAACACGAGCAGCAGGTACAGGACGAGCAGGCACACCCCGTCGAGGAGCGCCGACGCCAACCGCAGGACGAGTCCGGCGGGCTGCACGTCGAGCGCGACCGCCTCGCCGACCACGAGCTCGTCGGCGGTCTCGTCCAGGGCGAGCGAGAACCGGGCGTCGGCGAGGTCGCGCGGCGTGCGGGGCTTCGACATGGGATCATTCTGTCGGAAGTCGGCCGACACGAGGGGGAACACGTGGACCTGGACGCCTACGCCGAGGTGCACCGCGACCGGTGGCAGGAGCTCGACCGCCTCGCGCGCGCCCGGCACACCACCGGTGCCGACGTCGACCAGCTCGTCTCCGGCTACCAGGCCGCCGCGACGGACCTCGCCCGCATCCGCGGCGCCGCACCCCGCACCGCGACCGGCGACCGGCTGTCGCTCACGCTGTACCGCGCCCGCCTGCGCTTCACCGGCACCCCGGTCGACCCGCTCACCGCGGTCGCCCTGTTCTTCACCCGGCAGCTGCCCGCGGCGCTGTACCGGATCCGCTGGGTGACGATCTGGGTGGCGCTGGCGACCGTCGCGATCGGCGCGATCGTGGCCGTCTGGATCACGACGACACCGGGGGCGACGGCGACCTTCGGCACGCCGGAGGCGCTCCGCCAGTACGCCACCCAGGACTTCGTCGACTACTACTCCGACCACGGCCTCGGCGCGTTCACGGCGCAGGTGTGGACGAACAACGCCTACATCGCGGCCACCATGGTCGCGTTCGGCATCACGGGCGTCTTCGTGCCGTTCTCGATCATGCAGAACGCCGTCGGGCTCGGGGTCTCCGCGGCGATCATGCACTCGCAGGGGCGCCTGGCCGACTTCTTCCTCTACATCGCCCCGCACGGCCAGCTCGAGCTGTACTCGGTGTTCCTCGCCGGCGGGGCGGGCCTGATGATCTTCTGGTCGTGGGTCGCTCCGGGGCCGCACCGGACCCGTGCGCAGGCCCTCGCCGAGGACGGCCGTGCCCTCATCACGATCGCGGTCGGCCTGACGCTGACGCTGCTGCTGTCCGGCCTGGTCGAGGGCATCGTCACCCGTCAGGACTGGCCGTGGCCGGTCAAGATCGGCATCGGGACGATCGCGCTCGCCGCGGTCCTGGCGTACCAGTGGGTGCTCGGCGGTCGCGCGTACCGGGCCGGGGAGCGCGGCGACCTCGACGAGTTCGAGCGCGGCACGTCCGCCCTGGTCGCCGGGTAGCGTCCGCGCGGTTTCAGAGCCGGCCGGTCGCCTTCGCGCGCAGGTAGGCGTCGGCCACGAGCGGTGGGACGTCCTCCGGTGCGCCACGGACGACCTCGGCGCCGCTCCGGCGTGCGACGTCGGCGACGCCGTCGGCATCGAGCAGGGTGCGTTCGGCGGCTGCCCGCCGGTACACGTCGCGCTCCGCGCCGGTGGGGAGGCCCGGCACGCGTCCGCCCGGCGCCGTGCGGATCGTCGTGGCCGGGTCCACCCCGCCGCGTGCGGTCCGCTGCACCGCCGGGTCCTCGATGCTCGTCACCACGACGGCGTGCCGCCGGGTGAGCCGGGGCAGCACCGCCAGCAGGTCACCGGAGGCACCGACCGAGTCGAGGCTCGACGCCAGCACGACGAGCGCCCGCGAGGTCGTGATCGAGTCGACGAGCGCCGGCACGGCGGACCAGTCGGTGGCGGCGAGCCCGGGTTCCGCCATCGCGAGGGCCTCCCCGAAGCGCTGGACCACGTCGGTGCGGGTCGCCCCGTGCACACGGTCGTGGACGGTGTCGTCGAGGACCGCCAGGTCGACCCGGTCGCCGGCGGCCGCGGCCAGGGCACCGAGGAGCAGTGCGGACTCGATGAAGGTGTCGAGGCGCGGTTCGTCGGCCACCCGTCCAGCCCCGGCGCGTCCGGCGTCGACGACGACCACGACCCGACGGTCGCGCTCCGGGCGCCAGGTGCGGACCACGAGGTCCTGCCGTCGGGCGGTCGCTCGCCAGTCGATCGAGCGGACGTCGTCGCCCCGGACGTAGTCGCGCAGCGAGTCGAACTCGGTGCCGTGGCCGCGGAGCTGCAGCGTGGTCTCGCCGTCGAGTTCGCGCAACCGGGCCAGCCGTGACGGCAGGTGCCGTCGCGAGCGGAACGGCGGGGTGACGACGAGTTCGCCCGGCGCCGTGACGACCCGCTGGCGGGCGGCGAGACCGAGCGGACCGAACGCCCGGACCGCGACGCCGGCCGTGCGGCGCCGACCGCGGCGGAACGGGGTGAACCGCATGCGGGCGGTCCGCCGTTCGCCCGCCGGCACTGTCATCCGGACCCGGCGCGGCCGGTGTCCGGCCGAGGGCTCCCACATGTCGCGGACGATGCCCCGGAGCACCCGCCCGCCGTCGTTCGCGAGCACGAGCGTGCCGTCGGCGGTGCTGTCCCGACGGGCCAGTCGCGGCATCCGCCGTTCGACCCGCACGCGTGCCAGGTCGGCGGCGAGGAGCACGTCGAGGGCCGCGGCGAGCAGCACGACGACGACCCACGCCAGGCCGGCCCACCCGCTGGCGAGCAGCACGGTGGGCACGACGGCGACGGCGAGCAGCGCGACGAACCGGCCGGAGACCGCCACTAGATCGGCACCCGCACCTGCTCGAGCACCTGCTGGAGCACACCGTCGGCGCCGACACCCTCGAGCTCGGCGTCGGCGGCCACCCGGAGCCGGTGCCGCCAGACCGGCAGGGCCATCGCCTGCACGTGGTCGGGCGTGATGGCGTCGTAGCCGGTGAGCCACGCCCAGGCCTTCGCGGCAGCGAGCAGGGCCGTCGCACCGCGCGGGCTGACCCCGACGCGGACGGACGGTGCCTGACGGGTGGCGCGGGCGAGGTCGACGATGTACGCCAGCACGTCGTCACGGGCACCGACGGCCCGGACGGCGCGCTGCGCGGCGAGGACCTCGTCGACGCCGACCACGGGGGTGATGCCCGCCGACCGGACGTCCCGCGGCACGAAGCCGTCGGCGTGCCTGCGGAGGACCTGCCACTCGACGTCGCGCGGCGGGATGTCGAGCGTCAGCTTCACCAGGAAGCGGTCGAGCTGCGCCTCGGGGAGCGTGTACGTGCCCTCGAACTCGATCGGGTTCATGGTCGCGGCGACGAAGAACGGGTCGGGCAGCAGCCGGGCGTCACCGTCGACGCTGACCTGGCGTTCCTCCATCGCCTCGAGCAGGGCGGACTGGGTCTTCGGGGGCGTGCGGTTCACCTCGTCGGCGAGCAGCACGTTCGTGAAGACGGGGCCCTCGCGGAACGGGAACGTGCCGGTGGAGGCGTCGTACACGAGCGAACCGGTCACGTCGCCGGGCATCAGGTCCGGCGTGAACTGGATCCGCTTCGTGTCGAGGGACATCGCGGCGGCCAGGCTGCGGACGAGCAGGGTCTTGGCGACGCCGGGCACGCCCTCGAGCAGCACGTGCCCCTGTGCCAGGAGTCCGACGATCATGCCGGACACCGCGCCCTCCTGTCCGACGACGGCCTTGGCGACCTCGGCCCGGACCCGCCCGAAGGCGTCGCGAAGCCCGGGGTCGTGCTGGTTCCGGTCGTGCGGGGCGCGGTGACCCGGTGCGGGGTCGTGCTGGTCGGGGGCAGCTGGCAGGTCGGTCACGGTCGTGCTCCTGGTCGGTCGTGGTCGGTGCTGGGACGGTCGCCCGAGGTGGATCGTCGGACGGCCCGTTCGAGGTCGTCGAGTGCCCTCGTGCCGTCGACGAGGGCGCGGTCGTCGGAGGTCGGACCGCCGACGAGGACGGCGCCGACGCGGTCGTGCGGGATGCCGGTGGCGCGGGCCGCTGCGCGGACGACGTCGTCGACGTGCGCGGACCGGGGGAGTCCGAGCATCCGACCGATCCGGCGCACCGCGGCGACGCGGAGGGTGTCCAGGGCGTGGGTGCGGTCGTGGGTGCGGGCGTACATCCGGGCCCGGCCCTCGGTGGTCTCGGCGGCGCGGACCACGACGGGCATCCGTTCGACGACGAGCGGCCCGAGACGTCGGCCCCGCCACACCGCAGCGGCGACGGCCACCAGGGCGAGCAGCGCGATGCCGCTCGGCACCCACGGCGGTGCGAGGTCGCCGAGGGTCGGGGCGGCGTCGGGGGCGCCGACGGTCGGCGTGTACCAGGTGAGACGGTCGTCCGAGCCGAGCAGGCCGAGGGCGAGCGCGGCGTTCCCGGCGGTCGCGATCGTGTCGTTGCGGAACGCCGACGTGGTGCCGACGAGGGTGACGTCACCGCCGGGCGTCGCCGCGCGGACGAGTCCCCAGGCTCGGTCGTCGCCGCTGCCGGACGGCGCGCAGCGGTCCGCGTCGGGGTCGTCCACCGTGTAGCCGTACCCGGCGGTGGACACCCGCGCGGCCGACGCCGCGGCCGGGATCGCGCAGGACGCGGTGGACACGGTGTCGTCGCCCTCGGGCGCGGTGGCCGTGGTGACGTCGAGGCCGAACGACGTGAACGGCGTGGAGTCGACGCCCACCAGGACCACGTGGTCGGCGGTCCGGGCGATGCGCTCGGCGACGCCTGGGTCGAGGACGCCGTCGGAGTCGTCGACGAACACCGTGCCACCGTCGATCCCGTCGGCACGGTCGGTCACCCGGACGGAGGTGCCACGCTGCTCCAGGACACGGACCAGCGCGGCCGATCCGCTCGCGGTGGTCGAGGTCGGGTCGAGGGGGCGTCGCTCCGGGCCCTCGGCGCCCTGCACCACGGCCGTGAGCACCGCGAGCACGATCCCGACGAGCACGATGGCGATCCAGAAGCCGAACCTGAGTCGGCGGCCCTCTGGCCGGTCCGGCGACGGCGCACCCGTGCGCGGCGCGGCGGCGGTGGCAGTGCTGGCGGTCATGCCGGTACCACCGGCCCCGTGGACCTTGCCGGACGAGCCTGGCGCACGGCACGCTCGGTGTCGAGGACCCGGCGAGCAGTGGCCTCGTCGGCGTCGAGCCCGAGGTAGCGGACGGCGTCGAAGGCCGTCGCGGCGTCGTCGAGCGCCGGGGCCTCGGCGGGGAAGGGCGCGGCTCCCCGCACGGCGATGGTGCGTGCGGTGGCCCCGGGGACGTTCGGGACCAGGTCGCGCTCGCCGAGGCCGCGGGCGGTCGCACGGAAGCCGTCGAGGACCGCGGCCGACCAGTCGCCCCGGCGGATCGCGGACTGTGCGGCCTCGAGCAGTTCGCGGGCGGGCCGGAGGTCGTCGTCGTCGAACACCCCGCCGGTGTCGTCCGCGTCGCTGCGTGCACGACGTCGGGGGAGCCCGCGGGCCACGACGACGAGCACGACGACGGCGACGAGCACCACGATCGCGATCACCAGGGCCGTGCGTGCCGCGACGGGGGAGTCGAGCCCGTCGGCGCGGAGCGACCCGAGCCAGTCGAGGAACGTCCGTGACGCGCGGTCCCACCAGGTCACGTGCGCGCCGTCGTACGCGGGCCGGTCGAGTTCGCGTTCGAGCAGACGGCGGGCCTCGTCGGGGTCGACCGCGGTCATGCGGTCCCGTCCGGCGGGCGGTGCTGCCCCTGCTGCGGCGGGAGTTGCGGCCACGGTTGCTGCTGTCCGGGCCGGGGCTGCTGCGCCTGCTGCTGTCCGGGCCACGCCTGCGGGGGCTGCCCGGGCCACTGCTGCTGCTGCCACGGCTGCTGCTGCCCGGCCCACGGCTGCTGCGGCCACGGCGATCGGGCGACCGGCGCGGACGGTGCGAACGGGTCGGCCGGCTGCCCGGTGTCGAGGTGCGAGGCGATGCGCTGGTCGAGGGCCTCGGTCCGGATCCGTCGGTCGATGGTCAGGAAGGTGACGACCGCCGCGCTCAGCACGTCGGTGACGCACTGCACCGCGATCGCGAGCAGGCTGCCGATGACGATCAGGACGAGGGCGCCCGCACCGATGCCCGAGGACGCGTCGGTCTGCCCGAGCGGGTCGAACACCCCGCCGACGAGCACGGCCCCGATGGTGAGCGGCGCCGTGGCGATCGACGCCGCGACCCCGAACATCACCTGAACGAGCAGCAGGATGCCGAAGGTCCGCCAGAACGCACCTCGGGTGAGCCGCCACGACTGCGCGGCGGCGGCGAAGACCGGCCGGCCCTCGAGCGCGATGGTCGGCACGGTGAAGGCGAAGCGGATGCCGAGCCACGTCAGCACGACACCGAAGCCGAGCACCATCACGAAGACCGCCAGGACGAACCACCCGGCGCCGGCGTCCCCGGCACCGAGCGCCGCGAAGAACCCGACGAACACCACCGCGACGATGATCCCGACGACGAGCCCCGCGCCGATCTGCACGAACATCCACGCGACGACCGGCCACCGCCGCCCGGCGAGCAACGCCCACAGGCCCCGGAAGGTCGCGCGACGGCCGAGCACACGCTGGCCGGTGTCCGCGGCGACCGGTGCCACCAGGAAGCCGCGACCGAGGTACGCCAGGAACGGCAGGCCGATCGTCAGCAGGATCCACAGCGTCACCGAGCCCGCGACGATCGTGTCGCCACCACCGCTGCCGTCGAACGCCGTCATCATCCGCGACTGCAGCGCCTGCTGGCCGAACGTGCTGACGAGGGTGGAGAGCAGCCCGAGCACGCCGCTGAGCAGCACGCTCCAGAGCAGCAGGACGCGGGCGTTGCGGCGGAAGACCGTGAAGGCGCCGCCGAGCACGTCACCGAACCCGAGTGGGCGCAGGGGGATCACCGGACGCGAGCCGGACGGCGGACGACCGCCGGGGGGTCGACCCGGCCCCGGGGCGGGCGGCGGCGGCGCGGAGAAGCGGGGCGGGCCTCCCGGCTGTCCCTGCCACGCGCCCTGCTGCCCGGCACCCCGCTGACCACTGCCAGGCGTCTGCCAATCGGACATGACCTCGGCCCCCTTCGTCGTGTCGGTCCGCGCTGCGACGCGCGGTCCACCTCCATCCTGGCGGAAAACGCCGCGTGACGGGGCCTCGGCTATCGTGTGGGGACACGTGCCGACCCGGCACCACCCGCACGCCACACGGAGTCCACATCACATGACACCGCGCATCCTCGTCGTCGACGACGACCAGGCCCTCGCCGAGATGATCGGCATCGTCCTCCGCTCGGAGGGCTACGAACCCGAGTTCAGCGCTGACGGCAACGACGCCGTCGACGCGTTCCACAGCACGAAGCCGGACCTCGTCCTGCTCGACGTGATGCTCCCGGGCATCGACGGCATCGAGGTCTGCAAACGCATCCGTGCCGAGAGCGGCACGCCGATCATCATGCTCACCGCCAAGAGCGACACCGCCGACGTCGTCCTCGGCCTCGAGAACGGTGCCGACGACTACGTCGTCAAGCCGTTCAACCCGAAGGAACTCGTCGCCCGCATCCGCACGCGGCTGCGGCCGAGCGCCACCGACGCCACGGTGCTGCACGTCGGTGACGTGACGGTCGACGTCGCCGGGCACGAGGTCCGCCGCGGCGACACCGTCATCGCGCTCACCCCGCTCGAGTTCGACCTGCTCCGCGCGCTCGCCGAGAAGCCGAACCAGGTCTTCACCCGCGAGATGCTGCTCGAGCAGGTCTGGGGCTACCACTACAAGGCCGACACCCGCCTGGTGAACGTGCACGTCCAGCGCCTGCGCGCGAAGATCGAGCACGACCCGGACAACCCGAAGACCGTCACCACGGTCCGTGGCGTCGGGTACCGGGCCGGAGGAGCCTGACCGCCGTGCCGCCCGCCCCGCCCGCCGGCACCGCTCCCAGCACGGCCACCGTGTCGATCGGGGTGGTCGGCCGCGGCCGACGACGGATGCGCCGGTGGGTCCGTCGCGGCTGGCGGCCCGTCGCGTACGTGTGGCGTCGGTCCCTGATGTTCCGCTCGGTCGCCATCACCGTGATGACGACCGGGCTGGCGGTCGGGATCATCGGCACCGCCGTCATGGTGAGCATCTCGACGAACGTCTACTCGCAGCGCCGCGACCAGATCGAGTCCGAGTCGGCCCGCGCGACCATCGTCGCGCAGGGGATCTTCGACGCCGCCACCGCGGCCGAGGACAACAACCAGTCGGAGCTCGAGACGCTGCAGAACGAGGCGCAGCAGGCGATCCTGTCGAACACGACGAGCCCCGGCGGCACGAGCATCGCGATCGAGCGGAGCCCGGACCAGTCGACCCCGCAGACGCTGCAGACCATCGCGAGCCAGGACTTCCCGGACGCCGTCATCACGGACGCCCTGCGCAAGGAGGTCGGCGCGAACACCGGCAAGCTCAGCCTGCAGCCGGTGCAGCTCGACGACGACGGCCGCCGCGTGCCCGGGCTGGCCGTCGGCTCGACGCTGCAGATCCCGAGCGCCGGCCAGTACGAGCTGTACCTCGTCTACGACCTGTCCGATGCCCAGCAGACCCTCGACTTCGTGTCGCAGACGCTCTCGATCGGCGGTGTCGCGCTCATGGTGCTCATCGCCCTGGTGACGTCGCTCGTGGTCCGGTTGGTCGTCGTCCCGATCCGCGAGGCGGCGGAGACGAGCCGCAAGATCGCCGCCGGACGCCTCGACGAACGCATCCCGGTGCGCGGCCAGGACGACCTGGCGACGCTCGCACGGAGCTTCAACGGCATGGCCGAAGCGGTCAGTCGGCAGATCACCCAGCTCGCCGAGCTCTCCCGCGTGCAGCAGCGCTTCGTGTCCGACGTGTCCCACGAGCTGCGCACGCCGCTCACCACCATCCGGCTCGCCGGCGACATGCTCTTCGACTCGCGGCACGCGTTCGAGCCCTCGGTCGGTCGCTCGGCCGAGCTCCTGCACGCCCAGGTGGAGCGGTTCGAGCTGCTGCTCGCCGACCTGCTCGAGATCTCCCGCTACGACGCCCAGGCCGTGCAGCTCGACACCGAGCCGTCGGTGCCGGCGGCGCTCGCCGCGGACATCGTCGAGGAGTTCCGGCCCCTGGCCGAACGCGCCGGCATCGACCTGCAGCTCGCCACACCCGGCGGCCACACCACGATGCGACTCGACGCCAAGCGCGTCCGCCGCATCCTGCGCAACCTGGTCGGCAACGCGATCGAGCACGGTGACGCCAAGCCCGTCCAGGTCGTCGTCGACAGCGATGCCCGCACAGTCGCCATCGCGGTGCGCGACCAGGGCGTCGGCATGCCGCCGGAGGACGCAGCACGGGTGTTCGACCGATTCTGGCGCGCCGACCCGAGCCGCAAGCGCACCATCGGCGGCACCGGCCTGGGTCTCGCGATCAGCCTGGGTGACGCGAAGCTGCACGGTGGTCGGATCGACGTGTGGTCCCGCCCCGGTCAGGGGTCGACCTTCGTGCTCACCCTGCCCCGCAACGAACAGGTCACCGCCGCGACGTCGGCGATCCCGCTGCCCGAGCTCGACGAGTCGTACGACGGCCCCCGCGCCGTGCGAGAGGAGTCCTGATGCGCCCCCGTCTCCGTCCCCGCTTCCGGCACGTCGTCGCCGCGGCACTGGCGGCCGTCAGCGTGCTGGCGCTCACCGCCTGCGCCGCGATCCCCGTCGACGGTGCCGTCCGCACCGGGCAGACGATCAAGGACGAGTCGCTGTCCGGTGTCGACTTCCGGCCGGACAAGCCGATCACCGGCTCCGACCAGACGGCGATCCTGCGCGGGTTCATCGCGGCGGCCACCGGCGCACAGGACAACTACGCCATCGCCCGGCAGTTCCTCGCCTCGGACTTCTCGCAGCAGTGGAACCCGCGGCGGGGCGTCACGATCCGCGACGGCAGTGGCACCGTCGAGCGCGCCGACGACCGCGAGCTGACGTACACGCTCACCGCGAGCGCGACGGTGGACTCCGAGGGGGAGTACACCCAGGCGGTCCGCCCGACCTCGTCCACGTTGACGTTCCAGTTCACCCGCGAGGACGGCGAGTGGCGCATCGCCTACGCCCCGGACGGCATCATCCTGTCCCCGGTGAGCTTCGACTCCGTCTTCCAGCAGCACGCCCTGTACTTCTACGACCCGACGTTCCGGTTCCTCGTGCCCGACGAGCGCTGGTTCCTCGCCCGCTCGTCCACCAGCACCCGCATCGCGAGCGCGCTGATGGCCGGTCCCGCCGACTGGCTGAAGGGCGCCGTGGTCTCGTCGTTCCCCGAGGGCACCCAGCTCTCCCTGAACGCGGTCACCATCGACAGCGGCACAGCACTCGTCGACCTGTCCAGCGACGCCCTGCGCGCCAGCACCGTCGACCGCGTCCGGATGCGCGAGCAGCTGAGCAAGTCGCTCGCCTCGGTCGCCACCATCTCGTCGGTGTCGATGACCATCGAGGGCGCGAGCCTGTCCGTCCCGGACTCGAGCGGGGCGAACGCGCAGCAGAACCCGGACGTCGACCCCCGCCCCCTCGTGGACGAAGACGGTGTGGTCGGCTACGCGGCCTCGGGCACCGGCAAGGTCTCGAAGCTCGGCGGTGGCGTCGGCGACACCGTGGCCGGCCTCGACCCGACCTCGATCTCGCTGTCCGCCTCAGGCACCGCGGCCGCCGTCGGCAACCGCGACGGTGCCGTCGTCGTCCGCGGCGACGACCACCTGCGCGTCGACGCCCGCGAGGACCTCGTCGCCCCCGCGATCGACGACCTCGGGTTCGTCTGGGTCGGCCAGTCCTCGGACACCCGCCGGATCACCGCCTACGGCCTCGGCGGCGACCCGCACCAGGTCGCGACGTCGTTGCCGCGCGGCGACCTCGTGTCGTTCCAGGTGTCCCGCGACTCGACCCGGGCACTCGCCCTGATCCAGACCGCCGACGGTCCCGGCCTGTACGTCATGGCGATCATCCGCGGGTCCGACCGCTCCCCGACGTCGTTCGGCGCAGCCGTCCGCGTGCAGGCGGCCACCGGCGACGCCGTCGGAGCGACGTGGGTGAGCGACACCGACGTGGCGTCGGTCGGGCAGACCACGGCCGGGCCGAACGTCGTCCGGACCACCATCGGCGGGCAGTCGAGCACGCTGCCGAAGCCGGACGGTCGCGCGACCTCGATCAGTGGCGGGAGTGGTGGTGCACTGCTGCTCCGGATGTCGAGCGGATCGGTGCTGCAGTCCACCGGCGGCGGCTGGGACACCACCGGCGTGACCGCGGACGTGCTCGGCGTCCAGCGCTGACGACGCGGTCACCCCTCCACACCCACCCCGGCCGGGAGGCCCGTCCACCGTCCGCACCGTCGGCCCACGACCGCCGTCCGGTCGCCACCACACTCGTCGCATGCGCACCGAGGACCCGCTCACCGAGGACCCGCTCACCGAGGACCCGCCCACCGAGGACCGGTCCACGGTGGACCCGCTCACGCCGTGGCGCGACGCGGCGCTCGCGGTGCTCGGCCTGTTCCTGCCGGTGGAGTGCCTGGGCTGCGGACGCCCCGACCGTGCGCTCTGCCGGGCCTGCCGCGCCGCCCTGGCCGTACGCCCGCGTCGGGTCCGACTCGTCGCGGGCGTGCGGCTCGACGCCGCCTTCGAGTACGAGGGACTCGTCCGGACCCTGCTGCTCGAGCTGAAGCTCCGCGGTCGGGTGGACGTCGCACGACCGCTCGGTGCTCGCTTCGGCTCGCTCGTGCGTGCCGCGCTCGCCGAGGCACCCGTGGGCACCGTCGTGCTGCGGGTCCCGCCGTCGCGGGCGGGGGCACGGCGTCGGGGGTTCGACCCCGTGGTGCTGCTGCTCGCCCGCGGCGGCGTCCGTGGCACCGGGCGGCTCCGACGGGTGCGGGTCCGGGGTGGACCGGCGAGCGGGGGGCCGGGCCAGAAGGAACGGACGGCGATCGAGCGGGTCGCCGCGACCGTCGGCACGCTGCGGGCGTGCGGGGTCGACGGGCGGGACGTGGTGCTCGTGGACGACGTCGTGACGACCGGCGTCACGATGGCCGAGGGGGTGCGGGCGGTCCGCGCCGCGGGCGGCCGGGTCGTCCGGTGCGTGGCCGTCGCGAGCGTCGAGGACTGACGGCTCGGTGAACACCGGGTGACCGCTGTGCGTCCGGTGGGTGTCCGGCGGACTCGCCGACGCACCGTGACGCGGGACCTGCGGCGGGTCTAGCCTCGCGGCAAGGCGTTCGGGTTCGCCGGATGGAGGCGACGCGCCGAAGCTCGATGGGAGCCGCGACATGGACGTGACGATCACAGGCCGGAACGTCGGGGTCACCGACCGATTCCGCACCTACGTCGAACAGAAGTCCGAGAAGATCGACGTGCTCGCTGACCGTGCGCTCGCCTTCGAGGTGCGCATCAGCCGCCACCACGAGAAGTCGGGCGGCAGCCAGGGCGAGGACCGCATCGAGCTGACGCTCATCGGTCCCGGGCCCCTCGTGCGGGCGGAGTCCGCGGCGTCCGACAAGTACGCCGCCTTCGACCTCGCCTTCGCCCGCATCATGGAACGGCTGCGTCGTGCTCGTGACCGGCGCAAGGTGCACCGCGGTCGTCACCGCCCGACCTCGGTGGCCGAGGCCGCAGGCAGTGGCTTCGACGGCATGGGGGTGGTCCCCGCTGACGGCCGCCTCATCGAGGACGTCGCCACCGGCGCGGTCCCGGTCGTCGACGCCGACGCACCGGAGGACGAGGACGACGAGGTCTACAGCCCCGTGGTCATCCGGCACAAGGTCTTCGAGGCCGCCCCGATGACCGTCGACGACGCGCTGTACTTCATGGAGCTCGTCGGACACGACTTCTACCTGTTCGTGGACGCCGAGACCCACCGCCCGAGCGTCGTCTACCGACGCAAGGGCTGGGACTACGGCGTGATCGGCATCGACGACCAGACCGGTGCCGCGGCGTCGGTGGACGTCGAGCCGGCCGCCGCGCTCGCCTGACGCGATCGCTGCGGACACCGTCCGACCCGTGTGTGCGCGGTCCGTTCGCGGGCCGCGCACACCGCTGCCCCCACACCGACACCCCTCACAGCGCACGGCACCGGGGGGTTGCTAGCATGACTGGTCGATCGGGCGCGCAGGTCGCGCACGACGACCCCGTAAGGAGCTCACGTGGCAAACGTGCTGGAGAAGGTCCTCCGCATCGGCGAAGGACGCACCGTCCGCCGGCTGAAGGCGTACGCCTCGGCGATCAACGACCTCGAGGACGACTTCTCGAGCCTCACCGACGAGGAACTCCAGGACGAGACGAAGGAGCTGCGCGAGCGGTACGCCAACGGCGAGACCCTCGACGACCTGCTCCCCGAGGCGTTCGCCGCCGTGCGGGAAGCAGCGAAGCGCACCCTCGGCATGCGGCACTTCGACGTGCAGCTCATGGGCGGGGCGGCCCTGCACCTCGGCAACATCGCCGAGATGAAGACCGGTGAGGGCAAGACCCTCGTCGCGACCACGGCGGCGTACCTCAACGCGATCCCGTCACGCGGCGTGCACGTCATCACGGTCAACGACTACCTGGCGTCGTACCAGTCCGAGATCATGGGTCGCGTCTTCCGCGCCCTCGGCATGACGACCGGCTGCATCATCGCCAACCAGACGCCGGCCGAGCGCCGCGAGCAGTACGCCGCGGACATCACCTACGGCACGAACAACGAGTTCGGCTTCGACTACCTGCGCGACAACATGGCGTGGCAGGCCTCCGACATGGTGCAGCGCGGCCACTTCTTCGCCGTCGTCGACGAGGTCGACTCGATCCTCATCGACGAGGCCCGCACGCCGCTCATCATCTCCGGCCCGTCCTCGGGCGAGGCCAACCGGTGGTTCACGGAGTTCGCCTCGATCGCCAAGCGCCTGACCCCGGGCGAGGACTACGAGGTCGACGAGAAGAAGCGCACCGTCGGCGTGCTCGAGCCCGGCATCGAGAAGGTCGAGGACTACCTCGGCATCGACAACCTGTACGAGTCGGCGAACACCCCGCTCATCTCGTTCCTCAACAACTCCATCAAGGCCGTCGCCCTGTTCAAGCGCGACAAGGACTACGTCGTGATGAACGGCGAGGTGCTCATCGTCGACGAGCACACCGGCCGCATCCTGATGGGCCGTCGCTACAACGAGGGCATCCACCAGGCGATCGAGGCGAAGGAGAACGTCGAGGTCAAGGCGGAGAACCAGACCCTCGCCACGGTCACGCTGCAGAACTACTTCCGGCTGTACCAGAAGCTCTCCGGCATGACCGGTACCGCCGAGACCGAAGCGGCCGAGTTCATGTCGACCTACAAGCTCGGCGTGGTCCCGATCCCGACGAACAAGCCGATGCAGCGCATCGACCAGACCGACCTGGTCTACAAGAACGAGAAGTCCAAGTTCGAGCAGGTCGCCGAGGACATCGCCGAGCGCCACGAGCAGGGCCAGCCCGTCCTCGTCGGCACCACGAGCGTCGAGAAGTCCGAGTACCTGTCGAAGCTCCTCGCCAAGAAGGGCGTGAAGCACGAGGTCCTCAACGCGAAGAACCACGCGCGTGAAGCCGCGATCGTCGCCCAGGCCGGCCGACACGGCGCCGTGACCGTCGCGACGAACATGGCCGGCCGAGGCACCGACATCATGCTCGGCGGCAACTCCGAGTTCCTCGCGGTGCAGGAGATGCACGCCAAGGGCCTGTCGCCGACCGAGACCCCCGACGAGTACGAAGCCGAGTGGGACGAGGTCTTCGCCCGCGTCAAGGCCGAGGTCGAGGTCGAGGGCGACAAGGTCCGCGAGGCCGGTGGGCTCTACGTCCTCGGCACCGAGCGCCACGAGTCGCGCCGCATCGACAACCAGCTGCGCGGTCGTTCCGGCCGTCAGGGCGACCCGGGCGAGAGCCGCTTCTACCTGTCGCTCACCGACGACCTCATGCGCCTGTTCAACTCCGGTGCCGCCGAGAGCCTCATGGGCCGCTCGAACGTGCCGGACGACCTGGCGATCGAGAACAAGCTCGTCGGACGCGCGATCCGTTCCGCCCAGGCGCAGGTCGAGGGCCGGAACGCCGAGATCCGCAAGAACGTCCTGAAGTACGACGACGTCCTGAACCGGCAGCGCGAGGCGATCTACAGCGACCGCCGCCACATCCTCGAGGGCGACGACCTGCACGACCGCGCGCAGTCGTTCCTCAAGGCCGTGATCGACGACGTGATCGACACCCACACCGGCGAGGGCTCGCCGGACGACTGGGACCTCGACGCCATGTGGACCGAGCTCGGCACGCTCTACCCGATCTCGATCTCCATCGACGAGGTCATCACCGAGGCCGGCTCGAAGGGCAAGGCCTCGCGTGACTTCCTCGGCCGCGAGATCCTCTCCGACGCCAAGCTGGCGTACTCCACGCGTGAGGAGCTCCTCGGCGACGAGGCGATGCGCGAGCTCGAGCGTCGTGTCGTGCTGTCGGTGATCGACCGCCGCTGGCGCGACCACCTGTACGAGATGGACTACCTCAAGGACGGCATCGGCCTCCGTGCGATGGCGCAGCGTGACCCGCTCGTCGAGTACCAGCGCGAGGGCTACGCGCTGTTCCAGACGATGATGGGCCAGATCCGCGAAGAGTCGGTCGGCTACCTGTTCAACCTCGAGGTCCAGGTGCAGTCCGACGGCGAGAACGCCGTCATCGAGGCCAAGGGTCTCGGCGAGGACGAGGTCTCCGGCCTCGAGTACTCGGCACCGTCGATCGACGGCGAGGTCGAGGTGCGCGACGAGAAGGGCCGCCTCGAGCAGGCGGCCACGGCGCGCGCACAGCAGGCCCAGGCCGAAGCCGAGGCAGCTGCCGAGCCCGAGCAGGGCTCCGCGTTCGGCAACGCAGCCACGGCCTCCGGCCAGGCTGCCGCGGCCGGCAACCGTGCCGAGCGTCGTCAGGCGTCGAAGAAGTAGTCCGCGTGCGCGACAGCGCATCGTGAGCAGCAATGGTCGGGTCCCGCGTCGGGACCCGACCATTGCTGCTCACCAAGCGCACCGACCGGCGGACGGGAGGCCCGTGGCGACACCGCCACGGGCCTCCCGTCCGCGTCAGGCACCTACAGGACGCCGATCGCGGTCGCGCGCCACCTGCCGTCCCGCGTCTCCAACCGCATCGCCACGGCGCGTGCATGACTGCGCGTGTGCACGACGACCGTGGCCTCGGCGACGCCGTCCGCCGGTCGGCAGACGAGCACGCTGCCGACCCGCAGCACCGCTCGGTTCCGCGACCGTCGGCGCACCGAGCGGGCGTGCGCGGCCACGGCTGCACGTTGCTGCAGGTGTCGGTGCACGTCGTCGGTGATCCAGCGGGCGATGCTGTCGACCTCGCGGGCCCCGGTCAGGACTTCGGCGACGCACAGTCCCAGGGCGCGTGCGGTGTCCGCCGGGTCCGGTGGGCCGCTCGCTGGTTGCTCGACCGGCTCTGGTTCGACGATCGTGAGCGGCGGCGAGTGCGCCGTCGTCGTCGTGTGGTCGATCCGGCGTGCCTGCTCCGCCACCCCTGCCCCTTCCGTTGCTGGTGCGAGCGTATGGGGCGTGCAACATGAGAAATACAAAGCTGCTGAGCCTGTGGAGAGGGCGACGTTGTCCACAAGTCGGCGCACCTAGACTGGCTGGGTGTCGACCCTCAGTGACCTCGTCCTCGCGCAAGGCCGTTCCTCCGAAGCCGACGTGGAGTGGCTCCACCTGCTCGTGGGGGACTGGCAGCTGCTCGCTGACCTGTCCTTCGCCGACATGGTGCTGTGGGTGCCGACTGCCGAGGACGGCTCGTTCGTCGCCGTGGCACACGCCCGACCGAGCTCCGCGGCCACGCTGTTCTACCGCGACATCGTCGGCCAGGAGATCCGCGAGGAGTGGCGCGGTCAGGTGACCGAGAGCTTCGCCGGCGCCCGCGTCGTCGACTCGGCCGAGCCCGACTGGTACGAGGACACCCCCACCCGGGTCCGCGCGATCCCGGTGCTTCGGCGCCTCAGTGCCAAGAGCGCGGAGACCACCGAGCGGCCGATCGCCGTCGTCACGCGGCACTCCAACCAGGACGAGATGCGAACGCCGAGCCGCCAGGAACTGAACTTCACCGCGAGTGCGAACGACCTGTTCGGCATGATCGCGACGGGCGACTTCCCGGACCTCGGCGCCCCGGCCGGTCCGCGTCGCGGCGCACCGCGCGCCAGTGACGGCCTGCTGCGCCTCGACACCGCCGGCATCGTGACGTTCGCCAGCCCGAACGGCCTGAGCGCCTTCAACCGGATGGGCTTCGAGGGGGAACTCGAACGGAAGTCCCTCGCCGAGGTCACCACCGAACTCATCGGCGCGCAGCTCGACGTCGACGAGTCACTGCCCCTCGTCGTCACCGGTCGCGCTCCGTGGCGGGCCGACATCGAGTCGAAGGGCGTGACGGTGTCGCTGCGGTCGATCCCGCTCCGCGACCACGGCGACCGCATCGGTGCGATCGTGCTCTGCCGCGACGTGTCCGAGCTCCGGCACCAGGAGCGCGAGCTCATCACCAAGGACGCGACGATCCGCGAGATCCACCACCGCGTCAAGAACAACCTGCAGACGGTGGCGTCGTTGCTGCGCATCCAGGCCCGCCGGACGCACTCCGACGAGGCACGCACGTCGCTGCAGAACGCGATGCGCCGCGTGGCAGCCATCGCCGTCGTGCACGACACGCTGTCGAGCGGCCTGAGCCAGACGGTCGACTTCGACGACGTCTTCGACTCGGTGCTCAAGCTCGTCACCGAGGTCGCCGCGTCGCACAACACCACCGTGCACCCGAAGAAGACCGGCGAGTTCGGGGTGCTGCCGTCCGAGGCTGCCACGCCGCTCGCACTCGGGCTCACCGAGCTCGTCACGAACGCCGTCGAGCACGGGCTGGACGGCCGCGACGGTGAGGTCGAGATCGTCGCCCGCCGGTTCGACGACCACCTGGAGATCGAGGTCCGTGACAACGGCGTGGGCCTGCCCGAGGGGAAGGTCGGCTCGGGTCTCGGCACCCAGATCGTCCGCACGCTCATCCAGGGCGAGCTGGGCGGCACGATCGACTGGCACACCCTGACCGGTAGCGGCACCGAGGTGACGATCACCATCCCGTTCCGCTGGCTGACCGCTCCCGCCTAGCCCCTGCGCCGCGCCGCGCCGCGGGAGTGGTGCGTCGGGTTCGCGCCCGCTCACGGGCATTGCGCCCCGGCTCTTCGGGGCGCAATGCCCCTGCGGGGGCGCGCACGGGCGCCCGCTTCGGGGGGGGGGGCACCCGCCTCCGCGCCCGCTCGTGAGGTTCCGAGATCTGCGCATCTCGGCGGGCGATCGCGCGTGTTCTGGAACCTCGACGGTCGGCGCGCGGCAGGTTGCGGAACCCCGAGGATCAGCGCACGGCGTGCCGCTCCGCCCCGCGCTCCGGTCGCCGCCGCCCACGCGCACGACGACGCCCGCCGCCCCCGAAGGGACGACGGGCGTCGGTGCGTCGGTGTGTCAGTGCGCCGAGCGGACCCGGTCAGGAAGCGCGGCGGGCGCGGGCGGCGCGACGCTTCAGCGCACGACGCTCGTCCTCGCTGAGGCCGCCCCAGACACCGGAGTCCTGGTTGTTCTCGAGGGCGTACTGCAGGCACATCTCGGTGACCGTGCAGCGCGCACAGACCGACTTGGCCTTCTCGATCTGATCGACGGCGGGCCCGGTGTTCCCGACGGGGAAGAAGAGCTCGGGGTCCGCGGTGAGGCAAGCTGCCTTGTCACGCCAGTCCATGTGTGGTGCTCCTTGATGTCGATGCTCGAACGGCAGGCCGGGGCCGGGGTTCGGGGGATCGGAACGCTGACCATGCATGAGGCATGAGGGGACAACTGTGGGGAGGAGTCCGCTGGAAGCGAGTCTGACGCCCGCGTGACGCTCGGGGGAGGAGCGACGAACCACGGGAGACGCACACCACATCGTGCCGTCCAAACGACCTCGAATATCGTTCCATACTGGTAGGGGCAAATCAAGGGTTCCGATGCTGGAGGATCACTGTGCACGATGACGACCCGACCGCGGTCGACCGTCCTGAGCGACGCTCAAGCGCGCTGATCGGCCTGCTGGTGGTGGTCGGCCTCGAGTTCGCGGCGCTCGTCGTGGTCACGGTTGTCCTGGTCGTCGAGTTGATCGTCGCGCCGGCGTCGAGCCTGGCCTCCGGGATCGCGCTGACGATCCTGTCGGCCGTCGCGGCGCTCTGGCTCGGTGCGCTCCTGAACGGCCTGTGGAAGCGTCGCGCCTGGGTGCGCTCGGGGATCATCGTCTGGCAGGTCCTGCAGGGTGCGATCGCCATCGGCGCGTTCCAGGGTGTCTTCCGTGAGCCGGCGGTCGGCTGGGTCCTGCTGATCCCCGCCCTGCTCGGCATCACCTTCGTGCTGTCGCGGTCGGTGACGGCCGCGCTCGCGCGTCCCGTGGAGTGAACGCGACCGACAGACGGACGGGAGGCGCGGTGCCAGCTGGCACCGCGCCTCCCGTCTCGCTGTGGTCCGGTCCTCAGACCAGGCCGAGCTTCTTCCGCAGGCTCGCCACGTGTCCGGTCGCCTTGACGTTGTAGAGCGGCAGCTGCACGCTGCCGTCCTCGTCGACCACGATCGTGGAGCGGATCGTGCCGGTCACGATCTTGCCGTAGTTGTTCTTCTCGCCCCACGCGGCGTAGGCCTTGTGCACCGCCAGGTCGGGGTCGCTCAGCAGCGGGAACGTGAGTGCCTGCTCGTGCTGGAAGGTCTTGAGCTTCGCCTGCTCGTCCTTCGAGACGCCGAGGACCTCGTAGCCGGCTGCCTGCAGTGACGACATGTTGTCGCGGAAGTCGCAGGCCTCGGTGGTGCAACCGGGGGTGGACGCGGCCGGGTAGAAGTACACGATGACCTTCTTGCCCCGCAGTGCGGCGAGCGAGTGTTCGACGCCGTCCTGGTCCGGCAGCGTGAAGTCGGGGGCGGTGTCGCCGGCGGCGAGACGGTCGGTCATGGTGCTCCTGTTCGTTTGGTGCCCACGAGTGGTCGTGAGGGCGCAGAACCCATGCTATTGTTGATTCCCGTTGCGGCACGGAAGCCGGAACATGCACCTCTAGCTCAATTGGCAGAGCAACTGACTCTTAATCAGTGGGTTCTCGGTTCAAGTCCGAGGGGGTGCACCACGACCACGAAGGCCCCGACTCATCGAGTCGGGGCCTTCGTGCGTTCCGGGCGTGTGCACGCGTTCCGAACGGGACACGCCCGAGGTGCTTCCGGCGGTCGGATTCAGTCGGCGGCGACGTCGACGATCCGTTCCGGGCCGACGACGAGGTCGACGGCGCCGGCGGAGGCCGCTGCGAGGTCCGCGGTCAGGATCGCGAGCGCGTCGGCGGGCACCCAGACCTCGAACGTCGCCGCGCGCCCGTAGGCCGTCGCACCGAGGGTCGCGTGGTGGTGCCGGACCCAGTCGCGCAGGACGTTGTCGAGCCGGCCGGCCTCGGCGTGCGGGGCGTCGAAGTGCACCTGCGTGAGCGCCTCGCGTCGGACGAGCGCGGCGGTGTCGAGGGCCTCGGAGACCGAGGTCGAGTAGGCGCGGACGAGTCCGCCGGCGCCGAGCTTCACGCCGCCGAAGTAGCGCGTCACGACGGCGACCACGTCGGTGAGGTCGCGGCGGCGGAGCACCTCGAGCATCGGCACGCCAGCCGTACCCGACGGTTCTCCGTCGTCCGACGACCGGGCCTGGTCGCCGAGGGTGCCGGTGACCATCGCGGTGCAGTTGTGCCGGGCGTCCCAGTGGCGGCGTTTCACCTCGGCGATGACCCGCTCGGCGTCCGCGACGTCCGACACGGGGGTGACCGTGGTGATGAACCGCGACTTCGTGATGACGATCTCGTGCTCGACCGGCTCGGCGATCGTCGCGGGGAAGCTGCGGGCCATGCCCACGAGGCTAACGGCGTGCACCGTGTCCGCCGCGCTACGATGTCGTGCACGCACGGCTGGGGAGGAGTCCGACATGGAGACCGGTGATCCGAGGGGCGGGGTCCTGGACGCCGCCGAACTCGCACGGCGCATCAACCTGCTGCTCGACTTCGAGGAGTCCCAGCGTGGTGCTCCGGTGCCGTTCGCCTCGATCGAGGAGTACGTCGCCGCCCACGGCGGTTCGCTCTCGCGGGCGAAGTGGACCTACATGCTCTCCGGCGACGGCCGACGCAACCGCGACACCGAGCTCCTGCGGCTGCTCGCCGGGTTCTTCGAGGTCGACGAGCGCTTCCTGCTCGAGGACAGCGACGTCCCCGAGCGCATCGGCGCCCAGCTCGCCCTCGTCCGCTCCCTGCGTTCCGCCCGCGTGAGCGGGTTCGCTGCACGCACCTTCCCCGGCGAGCTCTCACCCGAGGCGCTGCGGCGCATCGCCGAGGTGCTCGAGGAGGAATCACAGCGCGGGAGCGTGGCGTGACCGACCCGCTGCTCGAGTCCTTCTGGGCACGCGGTGCGGTCGAGGGGTGGTCCGACGTCGACCAAGCCGTCGCAGCCGCAGCCGTCGTCGTGGACAAGCCCATCGTCGTCCGCGAAGAGGCGTTCCTGGCGACGGAACCCGTGTGCGGCTTCGTCGCGACGCTCGAGCACGCCCACCTGATCATGATCTCGCCGACCGCGTCGCCGACCTTCCGGGCGTTCGTCATCGGCCACGAGCTCGGCCACGTCCTGCACCGGCACCAGGAGCACGCGCCCCAGTCGGCCTACATCCGCGACGTCATCCCGGACCTGCCCGAGTACAAGGTCGAGCGGGCACTGGCGCGGGGGATGTTCTCGAACGCGTACGAGCACGAGGCCGAGGTCTTCGCCGACGCGCTCGCGACGCTCATCCGGCGGCACCGCGGCCGCCCGAGCGCCTTCCGCGGGGTCTTCGGGTGATCGTCGCCGTCGTCCAGGCGGTGCTGCTCATCGCCGGGACGATCGCGCTCTTCGTCCTGCAACGCGGGCAGGACCGCACCCTGGCGGTGACCTTCCTGCTGTTCGCCGGCACCATCGTCACGAACGTCGACCCGCTGTACCGGTGGCTCGACCCACTGCTCGGCGGCTCCAACGTGGTCACCGTGGTCAGTGACTGCCTGATGGTCGCCGGTACGAGCACGCTGCTCTGGGGCGTGGCGAAGGCGGTCGGGGCAGCCCGGCCGTGGCTCCGGAACGCGATCGTGGTGTCGTGCGCCGCGGTGGTGGTCGTGGTGGTCGTCGCCTTCTCGGTGCTGGACAAGCCCGCCACCACGACGACGTTCATGCTCGACGCCGGGTCGCACCCGGCCGCGACCGTCTACTCGATCGCGCAGACGGTGTACCTCGGGGTGGCGCTCGGCGCGACGGGCCTCATCTGCGTCCTCCGCCTGCGCGAGGCCCGGACGACGACGGACCTGGTCGGGCTGTGGGTCCTCGTGCTCGGCGGCGTGCTGGGGGTCGTCCGGATGGTCGTCGTCGTGGTCATGGACCTGGCGCACGTCACGGGGGACCTCGACCGGATGCGCTCCCTCGCGCTGCCGTACGACGTCACGACGCCCGGCGCCGTGATCTGCGTCTCGACGGGGATGCTGCTGCTCGTCGTCGGACACCGGGTCTCGCGACGTCGGCGCACCCGTCGGGTCGACGCGGCGCTGCGACGTCTCGCGCCGCTGCACGCGCGGATCGGTGCCGACAACGCCTACCCGTCGACCGAGGATCCCGCCACGCGGTTGAGCCGCGCGATCGTCGAGGTCAACGACGGGCTCCGGCGGACGCGTGCGCCGTTGACCGATGCCGAGCGAGCCGTCCTCGCCGAGGCCGAGGCCGCGCTCGACTCCGCGTAGCCCGAAGGGGTGGCTCGACGGTCTCCCGACGCCCGTGTAGGGTTTGTAGCAAGTGCTACAGATCCTGTGGCTCGTCGGTGGGACTCGGCCGCGTTGGGGGCGGCCGAGCACCACCGACACTCGTTGTCTAGACTCGGACGGTGCTCGTCTTCGCCGCAGTCGTCCTGTTCATCGGTGCCGTCTTCAACGTCGTCACCTGGCCGCGCTTCTTCCAGCGCGTCGCGAAGGACACCCGCGCGCGGGACGCCGCGGGCAAGCCGACGACGTTCTACACGGTGCACCTCGTGCTGCTGCTCATCGCGCTCGCCATCGCCGTCGCCGCGGTCGTCGCCGGGATCTTGCTGCTGGTCTGAGCCGTCCGCCGTCCGCCGTCGGGCGTCGCTTCAGCGCTGCTTCAGGGCGGCACGGCAGGATCGTCGCCATGCGTGTCCTGGCGGTCGATGACGAGGTGCGACTCGCCGACGGCGTCCGTCGCGGCCTCGAGGCCGAGGGGTGGGCGGTCGACGTCGCCCACGACGGCGTCGACGGCCTGTGGCACGCCCGCGAGTTCCAGTACGACGCGATCGTCCTCGACCTGATGATGCCGGGGATGAGCGGATGGGCGGTCTGCGCCCAGCTCCGGGCCGACCAGGACTGGACGCCGGTGCTCATGCTCACCGCCAAGGACGGCGAGTGGGACCAGGTCGAGGCTCTCGACGCCGGCGCCGACGACTACGTCACGAAGCCCTTCTCACACCCGGTCCTCGTCGCCCGGCTGCGCGCGCTCGTCCGCCGTGGTGCGCGGGAACGCCCGGCGGTGCTGACCCTCGGCGACCTGGTGGTCGACCCGGCCGCACGGACGGTGACGCGTGCCGGGACCCCCGTCGACCTGACGAGCCGGGAGTTCGCGGTGCTCGAGTACCTCGCGCGGCGCTCCGGGCAGGTGTGCTCGAAGCGCGAGGTGATCGAGAACGTCTGGGACGTCGACTTCGAGGGCGACCCGAACATCGTCGAGGTGTACGTCGGGCACCTCCGGCGCAAGCTCGACCGGCCGTTCGGACGGACGTCACTCGAGACCGTCCGCGGTGCGGGCTACCGACTGGCGGCCGACGGTGGCTGACCGGGGGACGGGGCGCAGGCGCCGCTTCCGGTCGGTGCGCGCGCGGACCACACTCGGCGCCGGCGTGGTCGTGCTCGCCGCCCTGGTCGTCGGTGCCGTGGGGTTCGTCGTGGTGCTCCGCCTGGTGCTGCTCGACGGGGTGCGGACGTCCGCCGAGGCCGGACTCGAACAGGTGTCGTCACGGGTCGAGTCCGACGGTGCCGGTGCGGTGACCGACTACGAGGACGTCCTGGTGCAGGTGGTCGGTGCCGGCGGCTCGGTCCTCGCGCACGGTGAGGACGCCGACGCTCCGGCCCTGCCGACCGCCGACGAGTCCCGGTGGTCGCACGACGGCGAACGCTGGTTGCTCGTCGCCGACGACGTCGACCTGCCCGGTGGGGGTGAGGCGACCCTGGTGTACGGCGTCTCCCTCGAGCAGACCGACACGGCCATCCGGACCGCCGTGGTGCTCCTCGCCGTCGGGGTGCCGGTGCTCGTCCTCGTGCTCGGGGTCGTGACCTGGTCCGTGACCGGGCGGTCGTTGCGGCCGGTGGAACGGATGCGCACCGAGGTCGAGACGATCCGTGCCGCGCAGCCCGATGCCCGCGTGGTCGTGCCGGACACCGGCGACGAGATCGCCCGGCTCGCGACGACCATGAACGCCATGCTCGACCGGCTCGACCGATCCGCGGCGGGGCAGCGGCAGTTCGTGTCTGACGCCTCGCACGAGCTGCGGTCGCCGATCGCTTCCCTCCGTCAGCACGCCGAGGTCGCCGTCGCGTACCCGGGCCGGACGGACGTGGCCGAGTTCTCCGACGTCGTGCGGTCCGAGGCCGTGCGCCTGCAGGACCTCGTCACCGGGCTGCTCGAGCTGTCACGGCTCGACGAGGGCGGCGCGGGTGTCCGTCGTCCCGTGGACCTCGACGACCTCGCACTCGAGGCCGTCGCGCGGGCGCGGGCCCGGGTGCCGGGTGGTGCGACCGGCGACCGTGCGATCCGGGTCGACGGCTCCGGGATCTCCGCCGCACGCGTGCTCGGCGACGAACGGCTCCTCACCGGCGTGGTCCGGAACCTCGTCGACAACGCCGTCCGGCACGCCACGTCGCGCGTCGCGGTGGCCCTGGTCGAGCAGGACGGCGCCGCGGTGCTGACCGTCGACGACGACGGCTCCGGGATCCCGGCGGCCGAGCGCGACCGGGTGTTCGAGCGGTTCGTCCGGCTCGACGAGGCCCGCAGCCGCGACGCCGGTGGTGCCGGCCTCGGTCTGGCGATCGTGCGGGACGCCGTCCGGGCGCACGGAGGCGAGGCGATGGTGGCGGACTCGCCGCTCGGCGGGGCGCGGTTCGTCGTGCGCATCGCACTCGGCGGCTGAACAGGCGGCTTCAGGTCTGCTTCAGCACCCCGCCGACATGCTCGTCCCATGACCTTCCGCACCCAGCTCCAGAAGCCCTCTGCCCGCCGCATCGCCGCCCTCGCCGCCCTCGCCGCCCTGCCCGTCGTGGCCGCGCTCGCCCTCACCGGCTGCTCCACCGACGGGTCGTCCGACTCGGCGGCATCGTCCTCGAACGGGTCGGCCGCGACGGACGCCACCACCGGCACGTCGGGTGGCGCGTCCGCGACCGCCGCCTCGGCCACGTCGAACGACGCCCTGCTGGCCGCCGTCGCGACCGCACGCGGGAGCGTCGGCTCCGGCACCGTCATCTCGGTCGAGCAGGAGCAGCGTGGCAGCGCGTACGAGGTCCTCGTCGTGACGAAGGACGGCACCGAGCACGAGGTGCACACCGACGCCGCCGGCACCGGGGTGACCGGTACCCCGCAGACGGAGGCCGCGGACACCGACGACCGTGCCGAGCACGACCGGTTCGTCGCAGCGGCGGACCTCGACGTCAGCAAGGCCGTCAGCGCCTTCGAGGACCTGCACGCCGGTTCGATCACCGAGCTCGGCCTCGACGACCACCTCGGCACGGTGGTCTGGGAGGGTGACGTCGTCGACGGATCCGGCACCAAGCACAGCGTCCGGATCGACGCCGGCTCGGGCGACGTCGTCACCGACCAGGTCGACACCGACGACTGACCCGGCGACCGGCCCGGCGACCGGCCCGACGACCGGCCCGGCGACCGGCCCGGCGACCGACCCGGCGACCGACCCGGCCGACGTCGGCGGTCAGCGGTAGACCTGGGGCATCCGACCTCGGCGTCGGCGACCTCGGGAGACACCATGACGGACCAGATCCCTCGCACCTACCCGCAGGGCGTGCCGAGCTGGATCGACGGACGACACCCGGACCCCGACGCCGCGCAGGCGTTCTACGGCGGCCTGTTCAGCTGGGACTTCGAGGAGCGCCTGCCCCCCGGTGCCCCCGGCTCGTACCGGATCGTGAGCATCGACGGCCGCGAGGTCGGCGCGATCGCCTCGGGTGACGAGCCGGCGTCGTGGACGACGTACATCGCCGTGGACGACGCCGACGCGGTGGCCGCTCGGGTCGTCGAGCTCGGTGGCACCGCCGCTCCGGCGGAGGACGCCGGGCCGGGTGGCGCCGCGGGCCGCAGCGTCGACTGCGTCGATCCGCGCGGTGCGGCGTTCGGACTCTGGCAGGCGCGCGACCGGCTCGGGTCGCAGCACATCAACGCCCCCGGCGGCTGGGTCTTCAGCGACCTCCGCTCGACCGAGCCGGAGCAGGCGATCTCGTTCTACGAGCAGCTGTTCGGCTGGCGGGTTTCGGGCATCGAGGAGGGCCCGAGCGCCATGGTCCGGCTGCCCGGCTACGGGGACCACCTCGCGGCCACCTCCGACCCCGACATCCGCGATCGGCAGGTCGGCGCACCGGAGGGCTTCGCGGACGTCATCGGCGCCCTCGCCCGACTCGACGACGGGCCGGACGACTGGCACGTGTCGTTCAGCGTGGCGGACCGTGACGCCGCCGCCGCACGGGCCGAGGAGCTCGGCGGAGCCGTGCTCGATACCTGGCAGGGCCCGTGGACGCGTGCGGCCGAGCTGCGGGACCCGCAGGGCGCCACGTTCCGCGTCACGCAGTTCGCCCCGGAGGGCGACGCCTGAGCGCAGCGCCCGTGGACCGTCAGCCGGTGGTGAGCGGCGGTCCGAGCACCTTCCGGATCGCCAGTGCGGCGAGTTGCTCGTCCGAGGTGTCGAGCAGCACGCGGAAGGTCTCCGGCTCAGTGACGAACTCGACGCAGACGGCGTCCTCGTCGCACGGTCCGAGCCGCCACCCCGACACCGCGTCCATCGGAACCGAGACCCGCGCCTCGCGCTCGTAGTCGGTCTCGGCCTCCAGGCGGTCGGGGAACACCCGCAGGCGTCCGTACGCGCCTCGCCAGCTCAGCTGGAGATCGAGGGTGGGGGGAACAGACGCAGGGGAGACAGAGCGGTCCGGCACCCGCCGATCGTACCGACGGGTGCCGGACCCACTGCACTCGGCGCGCGACGTGCTGCGCTCCGGGGACAGATCAGACGGTGTCGTCGGACCCCTTGTGCTCGCCGCCGTCCTGGCCGTCGCGACGGACCTGGTTCGCCGGGTCACGGACACCGATCGGGTACGGACCGGTGACGCCCTGTCGGAGCGACGCGATGCGCAGGATGCGGTCGCGCTGCAGGAACCAGCCGACGACGAGCAGCGGGATGACGATCACGAGGGACGCGATCGTGTAGGTGCCGACCGGGTAGTCGATCGCCATCAGCACGATGACCGACGCCAGGAACGCCAGGGTGAGCCACGCGGTCACCGGGGCGCCGGGCAGCTTGAAGGACGGCTCCTTCGCCAGTCCCTGCTTCGCCCACGACCGGAGCCGCATCTGACAGAGGATGATCGTGCCCCACGCCGTGATGATGCCGAGGCTCGCGATGTTCAGCGCGATCTCGAACGCCTGGCTCGGGACGAAGTAGTTCAGGACGACGCCGGCGACGGTGAAGCCGGCGGTGAGCAGGATGCCGGCGTACGGCACACCGCCCTTCGACATCTTGGTGGTCCACTTCGGCGCCGAACCGTTCATGCCCATCGAGTGCAGGGCGCGACCGGTCGAGTACAGACCGGCGTTGAGCGACGACAGGGCCGCCGTGAGCACCACGAAGTTCATGATGCCGCCGACGATCGACCCGACCTGCGGGTTGCCGAGCGACGAGAAGAACGTCACGAACGGGCTCTCGCCCTCCTTGTACGCCGTGTACGGCAGGAGCAGGGAGAGCAGGATGATCGACCCGACGTAGAAGACCGCGATGCGGAACACGACGGAGTTGATGGCGCGGGGGATGACCTTCTCGGTGTTCTGCGTCTCACCGGACGCGGTGCCGACGAGCTCGATCGCCGCGTACGCGAACACGACACCCTGGATCACGATGACCGCGGGGAGCAACCCGTTCGGGAACAGTCCGCCGTTGTCGCCCCAGATCGAGAAGCCCGTGCGGACGGCTTCGCCGCCGGCCTCGACCGGGAACGCGAAGACGAGCCAGATGATCGCGACGACGAGGAACGCGACGAGTGCCGCGACCTTGATGAGCGCGAACCAGAACTCGAGTTCGCCGAACACCTTGACCGCGACCATGTTGGCGGCGAGCACGACGACCAGGGCGATCAACGCGAGGAGCCACTGCGGTGCGGCGGTGAACGCGGACCAGTACTGCAGGTAGATCGCGACGGCGGTGGTGTCGACGATCGAGGTCATCGCCCAGTTCAGGAAGTACATCCAGCCGGCGGCGTAGGCGAACTTCTCGCCGTAGAACTCACGCGCGTAGGAGATGAACGACCCCGACGACGGACGGTGCAGCACGAGCTCGCCGAGGGCGCGCAGGATGAAGAACGCGAAGATGCCGCAGATCAGGTAGGTCAGCGCGAGCGCGGGGCCCGCGGTGTGGAGTCGTCCACCCGCACCGAGGAAGAGTCCGGTGCCGATGGCCCCACCGATCGCGATCATCTGCAGCTGCCGGGGCTTCAGACCGTGCTGGTAGCCCTCTTGCTCGTGCGAGAAGTCGTTCGCCGGAGCACGGTTCACGCCCGTGTCGTTCTGCGCTGTCATGCGCGCCAACCTACATGCGCACGGAACCGGGGCGGCACACAAACCTCCGAACGAGCTGATCTGTAACGAGACGGTCACGATCGCGATCCCCATGTGCGTGGGCGACACGCCGACGACGGGGTACAGCGGTGCCGGGATTCCGGCGGACGTCGATTGTGATCGGGGGACAGGAGACCGTTAGGTTTGAACGTCCCCACAGGCCCGACGGCCGGGGACACGACGACCAGAACGCGTCCGCGGCCAGCAGCGCCGCAGCCGTACGGTCGGCCGGACCGGGACCGCCCCGAGCGTGGTCCCCGCGTGCGTGATCGCTCGCCCTGCGCCGTTGCGCGGGCTCGACGTGGCCGCGCGCACGGTCCCGGACGACCCGTTCGCAACCACACCGTCGCCGCACGTGCGCTCCGTCCGCCGTGGCGACGCGAGGAGCCCAGTTGTCCATCGCACCACCCCAGAGCCGGCACACCCCGTCGCCGGACCCCACCGGCACGTCCCCGGACCCCACCACGTCGCCGGCGGTCAGCGTCCGCGACGTCTACAAGGTGTTCGGCCGCCGACCGGCCGAGGCCGTCCGCCGCCTCGCCGCCGGTGCCACCCGCGACGAGGTCCGCGAGCAGGGATCCGCCGCGGTCATCGACGCGTCCTTCGACGTCCGACCCGGCGAGATCTTCGTCGTCATGGGGCTGTCCGGCTCCGGCAAGTCCACCCTCATCCGGATGCTCAACGGCCTGCTCGAGCCCACCGCCGGCAGCGTCGAGATCGGCGGCCGCACGGTCACCGGCGCGACGCCGAAGGGGATCCGCGACATCCGCCGGTCCAGCGTGTCGATGGTCTTCCAGCACTTCGCCCTGCTGCCGCACCGCACCGTGCTCGAGAACGTCGCGTACGGCCTCGAGGTGAACGGTGTCGACAAGACGACGCGCCTCGCGAAGGCCCGTGAGGTCATCGACCTGGTCGGCCTGGACGTCTGGGCCGACGCGAAGCCCGACGAGCTGTCCGGCGGCATGCAGCAGCGCGTCGGCATCGCCCGCGCCCTCGCCGCCGAGACCGACGTCCTGCTGATGGACGAGGCGTTCAGCGCGCTCGACCCGCTCATCCGCCGTGAGATGCAGGAGCAGCTCGTCGACCTGCAGCAGCGGCTCGGCAAGACCATCGTCTTCATCACGCACGACCTCAACGAGGCCATGTTCCTGGGGGACCGCATCGCCGTGATGCGCGACGGCCGGATCGTGCAGATCGGGTCGCCGGAGGAGATCCTCACCGACCCGGCGAACGACTACGTCGCCCAGTTCGTGCAGGACGTCGACCGTGCCCGTGTGCTCACCGCCGCGAGCGTCATGGAACCGGCCCGCGCCACCGTCCCGCTGACCGTGGGTCCTCGTGGCGCACTGCGCACCATGCGCGACCTGCAGACGGCCGCGCTCTTCGTCACCGGTCGTGGCCGGAAGCTCGAGGGCTGGGTCCGCGACCGCCACGTGATGCGCCAGGTGAAGGCTGGCGACACGAACCTCGATGCCATCGTGAACACCGAGTACGCGCGGGTCGCCCCCGACACGGCGCTGACCGACCTGTTCGAGCTCGCCGTCGAGTCGCCCCTGCCGATCGCCGTCGTCGACGACGAGCAGCGCCTGCTCGGCGTCGTGCCCCGCGTCACCCTGCTGGCCGCGCTCGGCAACGTGCCGACCGCGACGATGCCGATCCCGGTGCTCGAACCGGTCACCCGCATCTCCGACTCCGACATGGACTCGACCCTCGCCGCGACCGGCGAGACGCCTGCCCACACCGGCGAGCCCGCCACCGAAGGAGACCACGCATGATCACCCCCGGTACCAACTCCTTCGGCGACTTCCACCTGCCCCTCGGCACCTGGGTCGCCGCGGTCGTCGACTGGATCACGACCTACCTGTCCGGCTTCTTCGACGTCGTCCGCTACGTGTTCACGTGGATGGACGCGTGGATGGAGTACTTCCTCTCCATCCCGCCGTTCTGGGTCGTCGTCGCGGTCCTCGTCGTGCTCGCGTTCCTGGCGAAGGGCTGGAAGCTCGCGCTCGGCGCTGCCATCGGTCTGCTGTTCATCGTCAGCGTCGGGCAGTGGACGAACGCGATGAACACGCTCGCGCTCGTCGTGGTCGCCGCCGGTCTGGCCGTCGTCCTCAGCATTCCGCTCGGGGTGTGGGCCGCCCGGTCCGACGCCGCGAGCCGGATCATCCGCCCGGTCCTGGACTTCATGCAGACGACCCCGGCGTTCGTCTACCTGATCCCGGCGCTGCTGCTGTTCCGCGTCGGCGTCGTCCCCGGCATCGTCGCGACGATCGTCTTCGCGATGGCCCCCGGCGTCCGGCTCACCGAACTCGGCATCCGCGGGGTCCCGAGCGAGGTCGTCGAGGCCGGTGCCGCCTTCGGGTCGAGCCCGTGGCGCATCCTCCGTCAGATCCAGCTGCCGTTGGCGAAGGCCAGCATCATGGCCGGCGTCAACCAGGTCATCATGCTGTCGCTGTCGATGGTCGTCATCGCCGGCATGGTCGGCGCTGGCGGCCTCGGCGAGCAGATCGTCGCCTCCCTGAACCGCATCGACGTCGGTCTCGGGGCGGAGGCCGGTCTGTCGGTCGTGGTCCTGGCGATCCTGCTGGACCGCCTGACCGCAGCGCTCGGCGGCGACGCGAGTGGTGCCTCCCGGCCGTGGAAGCGCAAGCGCAAGCCCACCGTGACCGCGACGCCGAACGCGGCGACCGCCCAGACCGCCGCCACCACCGAAGCAGCCCCGGCCGACCGCCGGCGCGAGCCGCAGACGACCAGCGCGTGAGGAATGACCACATGATGAAGCGAACCAAGCGCACCCTCGCGGCAGCCGCGCTCGCCGCGGCGACCGCCGTCGGCCTGTCCGCCTGCATGCCGCCCGGCTACTACGGTGCCTCCGGCACCGTCGACAACGGTGACCAGAAGTCGATGCACGTCGTCGTCTTCAACGGTTGGGACGAGGACACCGCCGCCAGCTACCTCTGGAAGCACGTGTTGGAGCAGAAGGGCTACGACGTCCAGCTCACGAACTCCGACGTCGCACCCGCCTACACCGGCCTCGCGTCCGGCGACTACGACGTCGTGTTCGACACCTGGCTGCCGAACACGCACAAGGAGTACATGGACACCTACGGCAAGGACCTGACGGACCTCGGCGCCTGGAACGAGCAGGCGTCGCTGGAACTGGCGGTGCCGGAGTACTCGGACATCGACTCGATCGACGAGCTCAAAGCGCACGCGTCCGACTTCGGCAACAAGATCATCGGCATCGAGCCCGCCGCCGGTGAGACGAAGGTCGTGTCCGACCAGGTCATCCCGCAGTACGGCCTGGACGGCATGGACTTCATCACGAGTTCGACGCCGGCGATGCTCGCCGACCTCAAGGCCTCGATCGCGAAGAAGGAGGACGTCGTCGTGACGCTGTGGCGTCCGCACTGGGCGTACGACGCCTTCCCGATCAAGGACCTGAAGGACCCGAAGGGTGCGCTCGGCAAGAACGAGGAGATCCACACGATCGCCAAGAAGGACTTCGAGCAGGACTTCCCGCAGGCGTCGAAGTGGATGGAGGACTTCTCGATGGACTCCGACACCCTCTACTCGCTCGAGAACGCGCTCGTGAACAGCGGCGCGAAGGCCAGCGAGTACCCCGCGATCACGGAGAAGTGGGCCTCCGAGCACCAGGACTTCGTCGATTCGCTCACGTCCGGCAAGTAGTCAGCAGGTCGGACAGGAGGCCCGGTGCGCGTCGTGCGCACCGGGCCTCGGTCGCGCGCGGGGCCGGTTTTCCTGAACGACGCCTGTCGTTTCGTTGCTTGCATGGAGGGATGGACATCCTCCTCCGACTCCTGGTCGCGATCGGGTTCGCCCTCCTCATCACCGCCGTCGCCGCGGTCGTCCTGCACCTGGTGCTCCGGACGGTCGCGCGACGGGAGCGGTGGGCCGGCGTGCTCTCGCGCCGGGCGAAGCACCCGTTCCGCACCACCCTGCTCGTGGTCCTGCTCTGGATCGCGTTCACCTCGAGCGTCCCGCGCGACGCCGACGCGTACCCGTGGCGCGACGAGGTCGTGCACGGGTTCCTCATCGTCACGATCGCGGTGGGCTGCTGGCTGGCGTGCCAGATCGCGATCTTCCTCGAGGACCTCGGCCTGCACCGGTTCCGCATCGACGTCCCCGACAACCGGCAGGCCCGCCGCATCCGCACGCAGGTCCTCATCATCCGGCGGCTGACGGTCGCCGTGCTCGTCATCATCGCCGTCGGCGCGATCCTGCTCACCTTCGACGGGGTCGAGGCCGCCGGCGCGAGCGTGCTCGCGAGCGCCGGACTCATCTCGGTCGTCGCGGGTCTGGCGGCGCAGTCGACGCTCGGCAACGTCTTCGCGGGCATGCAGCTCGCGTTCTCCGGGTCGATCCGCGTCGACGACGTCGTCGTGGTCGAGCAGCAGTGGGGGCGGATCGAGGAGATCACCCTGACCTACGTGGTCGTGCACCTGTGGGACGACCGGCGCTTCGTCCTGCCGTCGACGTACTTCACGAGTACCCCGTTCGAGAACTGGACGCGCACGAACAGCGAACTGCTCGGTGCCGTCGAGATGGACCTGGACTGGCGGGTCCGGCCGGGCGAGATGCGCGAGGAACTCGACCGGATCCTCGACCGCACCGAGCTGTGGGACCGCCGCGTCAAGGTGCTGCAGGTCACCGACGCCGTGCAGGGGTACGTGCGGGTGCGGGTCCTCGCGACGTCGCACGACGCACCGTCGCTGTTCGACCTGCGCTGCTACATCCGCGAGGAACTCGTCGAGTGGATCCAGCGCACCCACCCCGACGCCCTGCCGGTCCAGCGCGTGCTCATGGTCGACGAGACGGCACCGCGGCGGCGCACGGCGTCGACCGCTGCCGACTCGGCGCTGTTCGCGCCGGGGCAGGAGGACCGCGCGGCACTCTTCACCGGCCCGATCCAGACGTCGGACATCCCGCCTGCGGAGCGCTGACGGGCTCGGGACCCGACACGGGACGGACGGGAGGCCCGGTGCCAGCTGGCACCGGGCCTCCCGTCCGTCGTGTGGTCGCGGCCTGGACCTACGGCTGGCGCGCCTTGACGGCGCGGTCGTCCTCGACCACCGTGCCGATCGCCACGATCGTGGTCGCGATCCACGCGACCCACGTCAGGGCGAGCCGCCAGTCGCGGGGTCCCTGGCGGGTGGTCTGGAGCACGCTGTAGCCGCTGATGAGCGAACTCCACACCGCACCGTTGAACATGAACTTGCGCACAGAGGCCTCCTGTCGTCGTGCTGCCAACGCTACCGGTCAGTACATTGGAGCGCCGCCGGACACCCTGCCCGGCGCACTCGTGGAGGAGCGCCCGTGCGTCAGGCCGTCATCGGAGCAGTGCTGCTCGTCATCGGCGCGGTGTGCGTCGCGCTCGGACTGCTGCCACTCGACGACCTCGGGGTCCTGGCCGAGCGGGTCCTGCCCGTCCTCGGGTTCGTCCTCGGGCTGACGATCGTCGCCGAGCTCGCTGCGGACGCCGGGGTGTTCGACCGACTCGCCGACGTCGCGGCACGTGTCGGCGGCGGACGCACCATCGGGCTGTGGGGCGCGGTCGTCGTCCTCGCCGTGCTCTGCACGGTCTTCCTGTCGATCGACACGACCGCGGTGCTGCTCACCCCGATCGTGATCTCACTGGCGCGCCGGGTCGGGCTGCCGCCGATGCCGTTCGCGCTCACCACCGTCTGGCTCGCGAACACCGCGTCCCTGCTGTTGCCGGTGTCGAACCTGACGAACCTGCTCGCCGTCGACCGGATGGGCCTCGGCGGCCCGCTGCCCTTCGCCGGGCTGATGGCCTGGCCCGCCGTCGCCGGGGTCGTCGTGCCGTGCGCCGTCCTGCTCGTGGTGTTCCGCGGCAAGCTCTTCGGGCGCTACACGCCGGTGTCGGTGCGGCGTCCGTCCGACCCGGTGTCGTTCTGGGCGGCGTCCGGTGTGCTCGTCGCGCTCGTCGTGGCGCTCACCGCCGGGGTGACGGTCTGGATCGCGGCCGTGGCCGGTGCCCTCGTGCTCGTCGTCGTCGCGGCGTTCCGGTCGCCGGCGGAGCTCCGGCCGTCGCGGGTGCCGTGGTCGACGCTGCTGTTCGCCGCCGGGCTCTTCGTCGTGGTCGAGACCCTGCACAGCACCGGGCTCACCGACCCGATCGTGCGGGCGCTCGGCGACGGCACCGGAACGGGGCCGCTCCTGCTGCTCGGCGCCGGGGGAGCGGTGGCGGCGAACGCGATCGACAACCTGCCCGCGTACCTGGTGCTCGAGCCCGCCGCCGGTCACGAGGCCGTGCGGTACGCGGCGCTCCTCATCGGCGTGAACGCCGGGTGCCTGGTCACGCCGTGGGCCTCGCTCGCCACCCTGCTGTGGCACGCACGGCTGTCGGCCGAGGGCGTGCACCTGTCGTGGGGCAAGTACATGCTGCTCGGGTGCATCGCGGCTCCGCTCACCGTGGTCGCCGGGGTGCTCGCGCTGGCGCTCTGACGCGGGGCCGCTGGGGTGCTCGCGCTCCGACGCGCGGTCGCGGTCAGAGCCAGTCGCGGGCCTTGAAGACGCGGTAGAGCACGAGCGACGACGCGACGATGAGCGCGAGCGAGACGTACAACCCGCTCCACGCACCCTCGCCCGGGAACGTCACGTTCTGCCCGAAGAAGCCGGTGATGGCGGTGGGGATCGCGATGATCGCGGCCCAGCTCGTCACCTTCTTCATCACGGTGTTCTGCCGGTTCGACGCCAGGTTGAGGTTCGTGTCGAGGACACTCGAGACGGCGTCGCGCAGTTGCTCGACGGAGTCCGAGATCGACACCAGGTGGTCCTCGACGTCGCGGAAGTAGGGCCGGATGCCGTCCGAGATCGTCTCCGCGTCGCCGTGCAGCAGCGACGCGACGCTGTCGCGGGTCGGGACGACGAGCCGCCGCAGCACGCCGAGGGCCTTGCGGAGGCGGAACGACCGGCGTTGGATCTGCTGTTCGCGGGCGTTGCCCCGCTCGAACAGGTCGTCCTCGAGGTCGTCGATCCGTCGCTCGATGTCCTCCACGGTCTCGGTGGCGTGGTCGACGACGGCGTCGAGCAACGCCCAGACGAGCCACGGCACACCGTGCTCGGCCACGTCCGCGTTCGCGTCGAGCCGGTGCTCCATCGCGGCGGTGTCGACGTCGGCCCCGTGGATGGTGACGAGGGCGTGCTCGGTGACGAACGCCTTCACCTCGTGGGTGACGAGCTCACCGTCCTCGCCGAGACCGCCGACGTCGTAGACCACGAGGAACAGGCTTTCGCGGTACCGGTCGAGCTTCGGGCGCTGGCCCTGCTCGACGGCGTCCTCGACGGCGAGGGCGTGGATGCCGAGCTCCTGTTCGACCTGCACGAGGTCGTCGTGCACCGGGTCGGTGTAGTCGACCCAGACGAAGGTGTCCGCGTCGGCGACGAGGTCCGAGACCCGGTCGACCGGGAAGTCCCGTTCCGCCGCGTCGCCGTTCCGCCACGCCCGTGTCCTGACCATGCGCGTCAGCCTAGTGAGACGGCCGGCCCGGGGATCCCAGGCCGGCCGTCGTCGCGTGCGGTGGTGCGTCAGTAGGCGGAGACGAGCTTCCCGTCCTCGACCTTCAGGTACTGGTTCACGTCGAAGCTGTCCTCACCGTGCTCCGCGTCCCCGAAGTACGAGGTGTAGTCGTACTCGACGACACCGTCCTTCGTGCTCTGCACGACGACCGTGCCCGAACCGGAGGCCTCGACCTCGATCTCCGGCATGGTCGTGACGTCGTAGCGCACCGCACCGTCGGCGTCGTACGGGCCGTACCAGGGGCACCCGCTCAGTGCGCTGAGGTCGGTCTTCTCCGCGCAGCCGTCGATCAGGTCGGACACGTACCGCTCGGCGTCCTGCTGCAGCGCCTTCGTGGCGGTGGGGGTGAAGTCGACGTACCCGGAGGACGTCGCGCCGACCGACACCTGCTCGGTGCCGCCGGTGAAGTACTTCGTCCCGCCGACCTGCACCTCGTAGGTGCCGGGGTAGGCGAGCGAGGTGAACCGGCCGTCGCTGATCTCGCCGATCTCCTTGCCGCCGACCGTGACCGGTGCGCCCTCGAGCACCTCGGACGCGGTCAGGGTGACGGTCTGGGCGAGCGGCTCGGTGACGCGCCACTCGTCCTTCACCAGGAACGCGGTGCCGGTGCGGCGGAGGCTGACCGGGCCGGAGCGGTTCTTGCCGTCCTGGGTGTAGCTCACCGTGGCCACGGCGTTGTCACCGCTCGTCGAGACGCGGCCCACGCGGATGTCCGACGGGCGGTCCTTCGCGCTCTTCAGCACCGCGGTGTCGAGCATGGCGGCGTCGGCCGGTACCTCGCTGAGTCGCGCGGCGGTGTCGGCGTCGCCCTTCGCGATGGCCTGGACGTAGGACTTCACGGTCGGGGCCGGACCCCACACGTTGGCCCGGAGCACCCCGGTGGTGACGGCACCCGCGATGACGACGACGACCACGGCGCCACCGGCGATGAGCGAGCGGACCAGGACCTTCTTGGCGCGCGGCGACATCGGAGCGGGTGCGGGAACGCCGCCGCCGACGAAGGGCTGTTCCGGCTGACCGGGGTGGCCGACGCCGGGCGTCGCCGCCCACGCTGCTGCTGCCGGGTCGCCCGCGGGCGCCGCCGACGGGAACGCAGGGTCTGCCGGCGGGAACGCCGGGCCGGCCGGCGGAAATGCCGAGCCGGCCGGCGGGGACGCCGGAGTCGCTGCCGGGAAGGTCGGTGCGGCCGTGGGGCGCGGGTCCGCTCCGACGAGGCGCGAGATCCGCAGCACCACGCCACCGCCGAGGCGGGGGAGCAGCACGGGCGCGAGGTACCGTGCCACGGCCTCGATCGCGCCGCCCCACAGCGCGAACACGAGCGGCGTCCACGGTGCGATCCCGATCGAACCGGTCCCGCTGACGGCGCTGATGCCCGTCGCCTGGTAGGACACCAGCCCGGTGCCGAGCACGAAGAGCAGGAGTCCGAGGGCGAACCAGACGACCGGGGTCACGACCCAGTCCAGCGTGGTGCGGAACCGGTCGTTGCGGCGGACGGCGAGTGCGAGGCCCGCGACGACCGAGGTCACGACGACGAGCAGGACGACGAGCCAGGTCCAGCCGCCGGCGCCGCCGAAGACCGACGCCGTGCTGCCCGCCGAGCCGAAGCCGGACAGCCCGACGCCGCCGAGGAACCCGAGGGCGGTGAGGCCGACCGCGACGTTGCCGACGAGCACCGGCAGCGCTGCGCCCCACGAGGGCTGTGCGACCAGGGCGACGACGATGACGACGACCGTCACCAGCACGACGAGCACCGTGAGCTGCGACGCCGCGACGCGCAGCGTGCCGAGGACGCGACCGGCGAACACGTTCCGGCCGAGGAGGGCCGACGGGCGTGCGAACACCGCTGCGAGTGCGCCGATCACGAAGGCGCCGAGGATGCTGCCGAGGCCGACCGCGTGCACGGGGTCGATGGAGGCGCCGGAGACGGCGGGGAACCGGATGGCGAGGATGCCCGCGGCGGCGTTGGTCAGCACCGTGGTCACCAGCCCGGACAGGACGGCGGTCAGCAGGATCGGGGTGCGCCCGAGGCCGCGGGTGCGGATGCGACGGGTGAGCACGACGGCCAGCACGACCTGCGCGGCGAGCACGAGCGCCGGGACGACCGCGAGCGCGCCCGACCCTGACCCGAGGAAGCCGATCGAGCCGGACAGGTGCAGGCGGCCGAGGTCGGCGAGGGCGACGAGCTGGGCGGGGGTGCCGAGCAGGACGCTGACGCCGGACAGCAGCGACTGGACGTCGGGGGTGCTCCCGGCGCCGAGGTCGGTCCCGGTGCCGGTCGACCCCGACCCGACGGATCCGGATCCGGATCCGCCCGCTGCCAGCACGGCGACGGTGAGGAGCAGCGAGATCGCGGCGACCACGTAGGCGGCGACCCAGCCACCGACGGCGGCGAGCACGGCCGCCAGCCAGTCACGGCTGGACACGGACCGCAGCAGGCGACCGAACGCATCCGACGACTGCGGGCCGGGCTGCCCCGGCGGGACGGGCGGGTTCGGCGGGTTCTCGCTCATGGCTGGTGGGTCCTCTCCGACCGGGAGGCCGATGCCGCACGCCAGCACCCGTGTCCCCCCGACACGCACCCGCAGCGTAGCGGAACCCGCCGATCCGCCGTGAATCCGCTGTCCGGGCGCTGGTAGGTTCCCACCGTGTCTGCGCCTTCTCGTTCCTCCACCAAGTACGCCTTCGTCGTCGCCTCGAACCGCCTGCCGGTGGACCGGGTCGTCGACCAGGACGGCAACGAGGGATGGCGGCACTCGCCCGGTGGCCTCGTCACCGCCCTCGAGCCCGTGATGCGCGCGAACGACGGGGCCTGGGTCGGCTGGGTCGGCCAGCCCGAGGTCGAGGTCGAGCCGTTCGACAACGAGGGCATCCACATCGTGCCGGTCCCGTTGTCCGACGACGACGTCGAGGAGTACTACGAGGGCTTCAGCAACGACACCCTCTGGCCGCTCTACCACGACGTCATCGAGCACCCGAGCTACCACCGCGACTGGTGGAACGCGTACAAGCGGGTCAACGAGCGCTTCGCCGCCCAGATCGCCGAGATCACCGAGCAGGACGGCATCGTCTGGGTGCAGGACTACCAGCTGCAACTCGTGCCGGCACTGCTCCGGGCCAAGCGTCCCGACCTGACGATCGGCTTCTTCAACCACATCCCGTTCCCGCCGGTCGGCATCTACGCCCAGCTGCCCTGGCGCGCGCAGATCCTGGACGGCCTGCTCGGCGCCGACGTCATCGGCTTCCAGCGCCACGACGATGCGAGCGACTTCCTCCGCGCGGTCCGTCACATCAAGGGCTACACGACGAAGGGGCAGACGATCGACGTCCCCGTCGACGACCCGGACGCGCCGCGCAGCCGCAAGGGGATCACGGTCCGCCACGTCGAGGCCCGGCACTTCCCGATCTCGATCGACGCCGAGGCCTTCGAGGACATCGCGCGCCGTCCCGAGGTGCAGGAGCGTGCCCGCGAGATCCGCGAGAGCCTCGGCAACCCGAAGACGGTGCTGCTCGGGGTCGACCGCCTCGACTACACCAAGGGCATCCGGCACCGCATCAAGGCCTTCGGCGAGCTCGTCGAGGACGGCCGCATCAAGGTCGAGGACGCCGCCCTCATCCAGGTCGCGAGCCCGAGCCGCGAGCGCGTCGACACCTATGCCACGCTCCGCGACGAGATCGAGCTGAGCGTCGGCCGCATCAACGGCGACCTCGGGGTCATCGGCCACCAACCGATCTCGTACCTGCACCACGGCTACCCGCGCGAGGAGATGGTGGCGCTCTACCTGGCCGCCGACATCATGCTCGTCACCGCACTGCGCGACGGCATGAACCTCGTCGCGAAGGAGTACGTCGCGGCCCGCTTCGACAGCGACGGGGTGCTCATCCTGTCCGAGTTCGCCGGTGCCGCCGACGAACTGAAGCAGGCCGTCATCGTCAACCCGCACGACATCGGCGCGCTGAAGGACAGCATCGAGCGCGCGATCGAGATGCCGCGCCGCGAGCGCTCGACACGCATGCGTGCGCTCCGGAAGCGCGTGCGTGACAACGACGTGGCGCGCTGGTCGCGCTCGTTCCTCGAGGCGCTCGACCGGCACGCGCCGCGGAACGCCCAGCTCGACCCGTCCGCCACCGACCCGGCGGACCGACACCGTGAGGCGCAGACCGACAACATGTCGATCTTCGACCAGGACGCCCAGTCCGCCAGGGCTGCCGAGGACACCCGGGAGGCACGTGATGACTGAGACCACCACCGACCAGACCGCCATCGACACGGCTCTCGAGACGCTCGCGGCTGCGCCGCGACTCATCGTCGCCCTCGACTTCGACGGCACGCTCGCGCCGTTCGCCGACGAGCCGTCGCAGGTGGGCGCCCTGCCGGGCTCGTGGGCAGCGGTCCTGACCCTGCACCGTGCGAAGGACACCGAGGTCGTGCTCGTCTCCGGTCGTCCGCTCGGCAGCCTCGCGGCCGTGTCGCACGCGCCGCAGGACATGGCGCTGGTCGGGTCGCACGGTGTCGAGTGGCGCGTGGACGGCCACGACGAGGCCGCCCTGACCGACGACGAGGTCGCCCGGGTCGCACGGATCGGTGCGGCGCTCGACGAGGTCGGCGCGCGGTACCCCGGCGTCGTCATCGAGCACAAGCCGGCCGGCCACGGCGTGCACACCCGTCGCGTGAGCGCCGAAGTCGCCGCGCAGGCGAACGCCGACGCGAGCCGCGCGGCGCACGAGGCCGACGCCGACGTGCTCGAGCGCGGTGGCAAGGACATCGTCGAGTTCGCCGTCCGGCACGTCACGAAGGGCGACGCGATCGCCCGGCTGCGCGAGCTCCACGGTGCCGACGCGGTGTTCTTCGCCGGTGACGACGTCACCGACGAGGACGGCTTCCGCGTGCTCGCCGACGGCGACGTCGGCGTGAAGGTGGGCCCGGGGGAGACCCGTGCCGGGTACCGCATCGCGGACCCGGCGGCGCTGACGGGTGTCCTGAAGCAGCTCGCGAGGATCCGTGCGACGCGCTGACCAGGGTGATCCGGGCCTCCCGGTCGGACTCCAGAACATGCGAACGCATGTTGTTGTCCAACTGGTATCCCAAAGCGTCCTAGACTCGCTCCATGCCTGATATCGACGTCAAGCCGCGCAGCCGGGTCGTCACCGACGGGATCGAAGCAACCACCTCGCGTGGCATGCTGCGGGCCGTCGGTATGGGAGACGAGGACTGGAGCAAGCCGCAGATCGGCATCGCGTCCTCGTGGAACGAGATCACGCCCTGCAACCTCTCGCTCGACCGCCTCGCACAGGGCGCCAAGGAAGGCGTCCACTCCGGCGGCGGCTACCCGCTGCAGTTCGGCACCATCTCCGTCTCGGACGGCATCTCGATGGGCCACGAGGGCATGCACTTCTCGCTCGTCTCGCGCGAGGTCATCGCCGACAGCGTCGAGACCGTCGTCAACGCCGAGCGCCTCGACGGCACCGTCCTGCTCGCCGGCTGCGACAAGTCCCTGCCGGGCATGCTCATGGCCGCCGCACGCCTCGACCTGGCGAGCGTGTTCCTGTACGCGGGCTCGGTCATGCCGGGCTACGTGAAGCAGGCCGACGGCACGATGAAGGAAGTCACGATCATCGACTCCTTCGAGGGCGTCGGTGCCTGCAAGGCGGGCACCATGTCCGAGGAAGAGCTGAAGAAGATCGAGTGCGCCATCGTCCCGGGCGAGGGTGCCTGCGGTGGCATGTACACGGCCAACACCATGGCGAGCGTGGCCGAGGCCCTCGGCATGTCGCTGCCGGGCTCCGCCGCCCCGCCGAGCGCCGACCGCCGCCGTGACTACTACGCGCACCGCTCTGGCGAGGCCGTGGTGAACATGCTCGAGCACGGGATCACCGCCCGCCAGATCCTGACGAAGGAAGCCTTCGAGAACGCGATCGCCGTGGCGATGGCCCTCGGAGGCTCCACCAACGTCATCCTGCACCTGCTCGCCATCGCCTACGAGGCCGAGGTCGAGCTGTCGCTGGACGACTTCAACCGCATCGGTTCGAAGGTCCCGCACCTGGCCGACATGAAGCCCTTCGGCAAGTACGTCATGGTCGACGTCGACCGCAACGGCGGCATCCCGGTGATCATGAAGGCGCTGCTCGACGCCGGCCTGCTGCACGGTGACTGCCTCACCGTCACGGGCAAGACCGTCGCCGAGAACCTGGCCGAGATCGACCCGCCGGCGCTCGACGGCGAGGTCTTCCGCACGCTCGACAACCCGATCCACGAGACCGGCGGCCTGACCGTCCTGCAGGGGACCTTCGCCCCCGAGGGTGCCGTGGTGAAGACCGCGGGCTTCGACGCCGAGGTGTTCGAGGGCCCCGCGCGGGTGTTCGACCGCGAGCGTGCCGCGATGGACGCCCTCACCGAGGGCAAGATCCAGAAGGGCGACGTCGTCGTCATCCGCTACGAGGGTCCCAAGGGCGGCCCGGGCATGCGGGAGATGCTCGCCATCACCGCAGCCATCAAGGGCGCGGGCCTCGGCAAGGATGTACTACTCTTGACCGACGGACGATTCTCAGGCGGCACAACCGGCCTGTGCATCGGCCACATCGCACCCGAGGCAGTGGACGCAGGTCCAGTTGCCTTCGTGCGCGATGGCGACCGCATCCGTGTCGACATCGCGGCTCGCTCGCTCGACCTACTGGTCGACCCGACCGAGCTGGAGGCCCGCCGTGACGGCTGGGCCCCGCTGCCCCCGCGCTACACCCGCGGAGTCCTCGCGAAGTACGCCAAGCTCGTGAAGTCCGCCGCCCAGGGCGCGGTCACGGGCTAGCGTTCGACACACGCACCATCGCCACCTCTCCAGGCAAGGACCACCTCATGCCCACGGAAGCAACTCCGCTGTCCGCGGCCGCCGGTGCACGCCGGTCGCCGGAGATCCTGACCGGCTCGGGAGCCGTCCTCCGGACGCTCGAGCACCTCGGGATCACCGACGTCTTCGGCCTGCCGGGCGGTGCCATCATCCCGTTCTACGACGAGCTCATGGCGTCGAAGACGATCCGCCACATCCTCGTCCGCCACGAGCAGGGCGCCGGCCACGCCGCCGAGGGCTACGCCTCGGCGTCCGGCAAGGTCGGTGTCGCCATCGCGACGTCCGGCCCCGGTGCGACGAACCTCGTCACGGCCATCGCCGACGCCTACATGGACTCGGTGCCCTTCATCGCGATCACCGGCCAGGTGTTCTCGACGCTGATGGGGACCGACGCGTTCCAGGAAGCCGACATCGTCGGCATCACGATGCCGATCACGAAGCACTCGTTCCTGGTCACGGACCCGGCCGACGTTCCGGCGACCCTGGCCGCGGCGCACCTCATCGCGACGACCGGTCGGCCTGGCCCCGTGCTGGTCGACATCACGAAGGACGCCCAGCAGAAGTCGGCGCCCTACGTCTGGCCTCCCAAGATCGACCTGCCCGGCTACCGACCGGTCACCAAGGCGCACGGCAAGCAGATCACCGCGGCCGCGCAGCTCCTGTCCGAGGCCGAGCGTCCGGTGCTCTACGTCGGTGGCGGCGTGATCCGCTCCCGCGCGACCGCCGAGCTGCTCCGCTTCGCCGAGGCGACGGGGGCGCCCGTCGTGACGACGCTGATGGCACGCGGTGCCTTCCCGGACTCGCACCCGCAGCACCTCGGCATGCCCGGCATGCACGGCACCGTCCCGGCGGTGCTCGGTCTGCAGGACAGCGACCTGATCATCGCGCTCGGTGCCCGCTTCGACGACCGCGTGACGGGCAAGGCCGACGAGTTCGCGCCGAACGCCAAGGTCGTGCACGTCGACATCGACCCGGCCGAGATCTCGAAGATCCGCTTCGCCGACGTCCCGATCGTGGGCGACGCCCGTGAGGTCCTGGTCGACCTGCTCGACGCGTGGGGCGGCATCGCCGTCGACGACCGCGCCTCGACGGCCGACTGGTGGACGAAGCTCCGCCAGCTCAAGGTCGACTTCCCGCTCGGGTACGCCGAGCCGACCGACGGGCTGCTCGCCCCGCAGGCCATCATCAAGCGCATCGGCGAGCTCTCCGGTCCCGAGGCCGTCTACGCCTCGGGTGTCGGGCAGCACCAGATGTGGTCGGCGCAGTTCATCAAGTACGAGCGTCCGAACGCCTGGCTGAACTCCGGCGGCGCGGGCACGATGGGCTACTCCGTCCCCGCGGCGATGGGCGCGAAGGTCGCCCAGCCGGAACGCGTGGTCTGGGCGATCGACGGCGACGGCTGCTTCCAGATGACGAACCAGGAACTCGCGACCTGCGTCATCAACGACATCCCGATCAAGGTCGCGATCATCAACAACTCGTCGCTCGGCATGGTGCGGCAGTGGCAGACGCTGTTCTACGACGGCCGCCACTCGTTCACCGACCTCGAGACCGGTCACGACTCGCGGCGTGTGCCCGACTTCGTGAAGCTGGCGGACGCGTACGGCGCCCTCGGCATCCGCGTCGAGAAGGCCGACGAGGTCGACGCCGCCATCCAGCTCGCACTCGAGACGAACGACCGCCCCGTGGTGATCGACTTCGTCGTGAGCCGTGACTCGATGGTCTGGCCGATGGTCCCGCAGGGAGTCAGCAACTCGTCCATCGAGTACGCCCAGGCCCTCGCACCCACCTGGGACGACGAGGACGCCGACATGACGGGGGAAACCGCATGAGCCACGTCCTGTCCCTCCTCGTCGAGGACAAGCCCGGTCTGCTGACCCGTGTCGCGGGCCTGTTCGCCCGCCGCGGGTTCAACATCGAGTCGCTCGCCGTCGGCAACACCGAGGTCGACGGCCTCAGCCGGATCACCGTCGTCGTCGACGTCGAGGACCTCCCGCTCGAGCAGGTGACGAAGCAGCTCAACAAGCTCGTCAACGTCATCAAGATCGTCGAACTGGACTTCTCGCAGTCCGTCCAGCGCGAGCACATGCTCGTGAAGGTCCGTGTCGACAACCAGACACGGTCGGCCGTGCTCGAGGCAGTGAACCTGTTCCGCGCACAGGTCGTCGACGTCGCGAACGACTCGCTCATCGTCGAGGTGACCGGAGACCCCGGCAAGATCCAGGCGATCCTCCGCGTCCTCGAGCCCTACGGCATCAAGGAGCTCGCCCGTGCGGGACTCCTCGGCATGGGCCGCGGACCGAAGAGCATCACCGACCGGGTGCGCTGACCAGCGGTCCGCCACCCCCACAATCCACCAGAACCAAGGAGACACACCCTCGTGACTGACATCGTGTACGACGCCGACGCCGACCTGACGCTCATCCAGGGCAAGAAGGTCGCCGTCATCGGGTACGGCTCGCAGGGCCACGCCCACGCCCTCAACCTCCGTGACTCGGGTGTCGAGGTCAAGATCGGCCTCAAGGAGGGCTCGAAGAGCCGCCAGAAGGCCGAAGAGGCCGGCTTCGAGGTCCTCACCCCGGCCGACGTCACCGCCTGGGCCGACGTCGTCGTCATCCTCGCGCCGGACCAGGTCCAGCGCATCGTCTACGCCGACGACATCCGTCCGAACCTCAAGCCGGGCGCGACGCTCGTCTTCGGCCACGGCTTCAACATCCGCTTCGGCTACATCGAGGCGCCCGAGGGCGTCGACGTGTCGCTCGTCGCCCCGAAGGGCCCGGGTCACACCGTCCGTCGCGAGTACGAGGCCGGCCGTGGCGTCCCCGTGATCGTCGCCGTCGAGGTCGACGCGTCGGGTTCCGCCTGGGACCTCGCCTGGTCGTACTCGAAGGCCATCGGTGGGCTGCGCTCCGGCGGCATCAAGACGACCTTCACCGAGGAGACCGAGACCGACCTGTTCGGCGAGCAGGCCGTCCTGTGCGGTGGTACCTCGCAGCTCATCCAGTACGGCTTCGAGACCCTGGTCGAGGCGGGCTACCAGCCGCAGATCGCGTACTTCGAGGTCCTGCACGAGCTCAAGCTGATCGTCGACCTGATCTGGGAGGGCGGCCTCACCAAGCAGCGCTGGTCGATCTCCGACACCGCCGAGTTCGGTGACTACGTCTCCGGCCCGCGCGTGATCTCGCCCGACGTCAAGGAGAACATGAAGGCGGTGCTCGCGGACATCCAGAACGGTGCCTTCGCGAAGCGCTTCATCGACGACCAGGACGCCGGCGCACCCGAGTTCAAGGCGCTCCGCGCCAAGGGCGAGGGCCACCCGATCGAGGCGACCGGCCGCGAGCTCCGCGCGCTCTTCGCGTGGAAGCAGAACGACGGCGACTACGTGGACGGCTCGGCAGCGCGGTAGTCTTCCGAGGAACACTCGATGACGAGGCGGCGGTGCAGCCCTTGCACCGCCGCCTCGCGACGTGACCCGAACGTTATGCAGCAGCTCTTCTCCAGCCCCGACGCCGTGGACCGGCGTCCCGTCGGCGTGCGCCCGGACGATGTGCGACAGCCGTCGTCCGCGGTCCGCACGAGCGGTCAGGGGCGGACCGACCAGCATGGGATGATCATCGGATGGCGGTGACGAAACGAGCGGTCCACATCGGCGCCGGCAAGATCGGGCGTGGGTTCGTGGGCCAGTTCCTCGTGGCGAGCGGCTACGAGCTCACCTTCGTCGACGTCGACGACCGTGTGGTGTCCGCGTTGAACGAAGCCGGACGCTTCGTGGTGCACGAGGTCGGCGAGATGCCGGTCGAGCACCTCGTCTACGGCTTCCGGGCGCTCAGCAGCAAGACCGACCGCGACCGCGTGATCCAGGCGATCGCCGAGGCGGACGTCGTGACGACCGCCGTCGGTGCCCGGACGCTCCCGCTCGTCGCACCGCTCATCGCCGAGGGACTCGCGGCACGTCCGCTCGAGCGCGGCGACGTCACGATCGTGGCGTGTGAGAACGCGTTCAACGCCACCGACTCCCTGCACGCGAGCATCCGGCGGGCGCCGGTGCTCGAGGACCGCGACATCGCCGCGGTCTTCGCGAACTGCGCCATCGACCGGATCGTCCCCGACCAGTCCGGCGTGCTCGGGCAGTCCGGCGGCCTCGACGTCGTGCTCGAGCCCTTCTACGAGTGGGTCATCGAGCGCACGCCGTTCCTCGGCTCCGACGCCGAACCCCCGACGATCGAGGGCGTCACCTGGGTCGACGACCTGCAGCCCTTCGTCGAGCGCAAGCTCTACACGGTGAACACCGCGCACGCGACGGCCGCCTACCACGGCTACGTCCGGGGCATCCGGCTCATCCGTGAAGCCCTCGAGGACGACGCCGTCCGTGCCGAGGTCGACGGCGTGCTCGCCGAGACCACCGCGCTCCTTGTTGCGAAGCACGGCTTCGACCCGGAGGACCACGCTCGGTACGTCGCGGCGAACCTGTCGCGCATCGCGAACCCGCACCTGCCCGACACCACCGTGCGCGTCGGACGCAACCCGCTCCGCAAGCTCGGCCGACGCGAGCGCTTCGTCGGTCCCGCCGCGCAGCTCGCCGAACGCGGGTTGCCGGTCGAGCACCTGCTCGGGGCCGTCCGCGTCGCGCTCGCGTTCGACGACGAGAACGACCCGGAGTCGATCGAGCTGCACGCGCTGCTCCGCTCCGGCGCGACGGCGCACGCGCTCACCGAGATCCTCACCGGCCTGATGGAGAGCCACCCGCTCTTCCCCGCCGTGCGCGACGTCGTCGCCGAGGTGCTCGCGACGCAGCCCGCCGACGCCTGAGCGCACCTCCCACCGGGAACCCGTGGTCTCCCCGTGCGCCGGTCCCTCGTAGGATCGAGGCATGAACACGGCAGCATCCCCACCCGACGGGTCGGTCGACCCGGACGTGACGAACGCCGTCGACCACGACGACGAGGCGCTCAGCTGGGGTGACGCCGACGACGCCACCCACGTCGACGCCGCGCACAACCCGGTCGCCGTCAAGGACCGTGGCGACCGCGACCCCGAGGCACCGGAGACCTCCGGCGCCCTCGTCGGGTTCGGCGTGTTCGGTGGGCTCTACCTGCTCTACACGGTCGCCTGGCTGCTGACGGCGTCGACCTCGTACGTCTCGGGTGTCGACACCGTCCTGACGGTCTTCGTCGAGGTGCTCCGGTTCCTCGCCATCCTGGCGCCGGCGCTGTGGTTCACGGTGGTGCTGTGGGCCGCCCGCGGCAGCCGGACCCGGACACGACTGCTCTGGATGCTGCTCGGTGCCGTGGTGCTGTTCCCGTGGCCGTTCCTGCTGACGCGGAGCTTCGGGTGACCGCCGCGACGCCGGTCGGCCGCCGGTCGCGCGGTCCGGTCGTCGGCCGCATCGCGGTCTGGCTCGTGTTCGCCGTGCTGTTCGCCTACATGACGGTGCAGGCGGTGGGGAACCTCACGCAGATCTCGCAGCGGGTGGACGAGTTCAACGCGTTCCTCGCGACCACCTCCGGTGGCGAGTCGCTGCAGGCCAGCACGCCCTGGCTGTGGCTGGTCCTGGACATCCTGATCGCCCCGGTCGCCTTCGTGGTCGCCCTGGTGATCACGCGTCGTGCGCGGCTCGCGGTCACCCTCGCCGTGTTCGTCCTCGCCTTCGCGGCGGCGGGCGCCCTCTGGCTCGACCTGCAGCTGTTCGTGCCGAGCCTGCTGCAGTTCTAGGCGCCCGCGGTCGTAACGGGCCGCGCACGTCGATAGCATGGTGGGATACCAACCGTCTCTCGTGAGGAAACAGCAGCTGTGTCGAAGCCGGTCGTCCTGATCGCCGAAGAACTCTCGCCCGCCACGGTCGACGCCCTCGGGCCCGACTTCGAGATCCGGAACGTGGACGGCACCGACCGCCCCGCGCTCCTGTCGGCCCTCGCCGACGCGGATGCCGTGCTGGTGCGTTCCGCCACCAAGGTCGATGCCGAGGCGATCGCCGCGGCCCCGAACCTCAAGGTCGTCGCCCGTGCCGGTGTCGGCCTGGACAACGTCGACATCAAGGCGGCGACCACCGCCGGTGTCATGGTGGTGAACGCGCCGACGTCGAACATCATCTCCGCCGCCGAGCTCACCGTCGGGCACATCCTGTCGCTCGCCCGCCACATCCCGGCCGCGCACGCGTCGCTCGCCGCCGGTGCGTGGAAGCGCTCGTCGTACACCGGCGTCGAGCTCTACGAGAAGACCGTCGGCATCATCGGTCTCGGCCGCATCGGCGCGCTCATCACGCAGCGCCTGCAGGCCTTCGGCGTCCAGGTGATCGCGTACGACCCCTACGTCACGACGGCCCGCGCCCAGCAGCTCGGGGTCGAGCTCGTCTCGCTCGACGACCTGCTGCGGCGTGCCGACTTCGTCACGATCCACATGCCGCGCACGCCCGAGACCCTCGGCATGATCTCGGACGACCAGTTCGCGCTCATGAAGCCGACGGCGTTCGTCGTGAACGTCGCCCGCGGCGGCCTGATCGACGAGGACGCCCTGCACCGTGCACTGACCGCGAACACCATCGCGGGTGCCGGTCTCGACGTCTTCGTGTCGGAGCCCCCGAAGGACTCCCCGCTCGTCTCACTGCCCAACGTCGTCGTCACGCCGCACCTGGGTGCCTCGACGGACGAAGCGCAGGAGAAGGCCGGCGTCTCGGTCGCCAAGTCGGTGCGTCTCGCCCTCGGCGGCGAGCTCGTGCCGGACGCGGTCAACGTCGCCGGCGGCGTCATCGACCCGTACGTCCGCCCCGGCATCCCGCTCGTCGAGAAGCTCGGCCAGGTCTTCACGGCCCTCGCGACGTCGCCCGTCACGAGCATCGACGTCGAGGTCCACGGCGAGCTCGCCGAGTACGACGTCAGCGTGCTCAAGCTCGCGGCGCTCAAGGGCGTCTTCACCGACGTCGTCAGCGACCAGGTCTCCTACGTCAACGCCCCGCTCATCGCGGAGCAGCGCGGTGTCACCGTGCGGCTCATCACCGAGACCGACAGCCCCGAGTACCGCAACGTGCTCACGATCCGCGGCGCCCAGTCCGACGGCCCCGCGATCAGCGTCTCCGGCACGCTCACCGGCCCCAAGCAGGTCGAGAAGCTCGTCGAGATCAACGGGCACGACGTCGAGGTCCCGCTCGACCGGCACCACGTCGTCATGGAGTACGTCGACCGCCCGGGCATCGTCGCGGTCTACGGCAAGGAGTTCGGTGAGGCCGGCATCAACATCGCGGCGATGCAGATCTCGCGCGAAGCCGCCGGCGGCCAGGCGCTCAGCGTCCTCACCGTCGACTCGCCGGTGCCCGCCGAGATCCTCGAGCACGTCGGCCGGGCGATCGACGCCTCCTCGCTCCGCGAGATCGACATCACGCTCTGATGGCCGTCCGGACGCTCCAGCTCGCGGTGATCCGCGGGGACGGCATCGGTCCAGAGGTCGTCGACGAGGCCCTCAAGGTCCTGCACGCCGTGACCCCGGACGACCTCGTCATCGAGGAGACCCCGTTCTCCCTCGGTGCGACGCACTACCTCGAGACCGGCGACATCCTCACCGAGGACGACATGTCCGCCATCGCGTCGCACGACGCGATCCTGCTCGGAGCGGTCGGCGGGGACCCCCGCGACCCCCGGCTCGCCGGCGGGATCATCGAGCGTGGGCTCCTGCTGAAGCTGCGCTTCGCGTTCGACCACTACGTCAACCTGCGACCGACCAAGGTCCACGACGCCGTCGCGACGCCGCTCGCCGACCCGGGCGCGGTGGACTTCGTCGTCGTGCGCGAGGGCACCGAGGGGCCGTACGTCGGCAACGGGGGAGCGATCCGCATGGGCACGCCGCAGGAGATCGCGACCGAGGTCTCGCTGAACACCGCGTTCGGTGTCGAGCGAGTCGTCCGCTACGCCTTCGACCTGGCGAACCGTCGGGCACGGAAGCACCTCACGCTCGTGCACAAGAGCAACGTCCTGGTGCACGCCGGGGCCCTGTGGCAGCGCACGGTCGCGGCCGTCGGGGCGGAGTTCCCGGACGTCACGGTGGACTACCAGCACGTCGATGCGGTCACCATCCACATGGTGCGGGATCCTGCTAGGTTCGACGTCATCGTCACCGACAACCTCTTCGGCGACATCATCACCGACCTGGCCGGCGCGATCAGCGGCGGCATCGGTCTGGCGGCCTCGGGCAACATCAACCCGGACGGCACCTTCCCCAGCATGTTCGAGCCGGTCCACGGCTCCGCGCCAGACATCGCGGGTCAGCAGAAGGCCGATCCCACGGCCGCCATCCTCTCCGTCGCACTGCTGCTCGACCACATCGGTCGCAGCGACCTCGCGACGGCGGTGACGCGGGCCGTCGAGGCGGACCTGGCAGACCGGGGCACCACGCAGCGTCGCACGGCCGAGATCGGCGACGCCATCGCCGCCGCGGCCACGGCACGCACCACCACCGCCTGAGAAGGAGCCCTCCCCATGAGCACCGACACCGCCTTCGGACTCGAGTTCGCCACCACCCCGTCCGCGGACCGTCGCGCCGCCGCCGAGCGCGAGGAGATCCTCGCCGACCCGGGTTTCGGCAAGCACTTCACGGACCACATGGCCACCGTCGAGTGGACGCTCGACGGCGGTTGGCACGGTGCCTCGGTCCACCCCTACGGCCCGCTCTCGCTCGACCCCAGCGCCAGCGTGCTGCACTACGCGCAGGAGATCTTCGAGGGACTCAAGGCGTACCGGCACGCGGACGGGTCGGTGTGGTCCTTCCGCCCGGACGCCAACGCTCGTCGGTTCCAGCGGTCGGCCCGTCGGCTGGCGCTGCCGGAACTGCCGGTCGAGGCCTTCGTCGAGTCGATCCGGCAGCTCGTGCAGACCGACGTCGACTGGGTGCCGTCCGCGCCCGAGACGAGCCTGTACCTCCGGCCGTTCATGATCGCGACCGAGTCGTTCCTGGGGGTGCGTGCTGCGCAGGCGGTGGCGTACCACTGCATCGCGAGCCCGGCCGGGGCGTACTTCACCTCGGGCCCGAAGCCGGTCTCGATCTGGCTCTCGACCCAGTACGCCCGCGCCGGCAAGGGCGGGACCGGTGCCGCCAAGACCGGTGGCAACTACGCGTCGTCGCTGCTGCCCCAGCAGGAGGCCTACGAGCACGGGTGCCAGCAGGTCATGTTCCTCGACTCGGTCGAGGGCAAGTACCTCGAAGAGCTCGGGGGCATGAACGTCGTGCTCGTGAAGTCCGACGGCACGCTCGTCACGCCGGACTCCGACTCCATCCTCGAGGGCATCACGCGCGACTCGATCCTGCAGTTGGCAGAGGACCGCGGGCTCACGGTCGAGAAGCGCCGGGTGACCCTCGACGAGTGGCGTGACGGTGTGGCCGACGGCTCCATCACCGAGGCGTTCGCCTGCGGGACGGCCGCCGTCGTGACCCCGATCGCGGAGCTCCGCGGCGAGGGCTTCACGATCGGTTCGCCGACCGAGGGCGCCGGGGAACTCACGATGTCCCTGCGCGACGAGCTCACCGACATCCAGTACGGCCGTCGTCCCGACCCGCACGGGTGGATGACGAAGCTGACCGACGCGTCCTGATCGACGTCCGAGCGTGGGTAGGGTCGAACGGTGAAGATCGCACGGTTCAGCAGCAAGGGTGAAGACCCCCGGTACGGCATCCTCGACGAGCGGCACCTGGTGGTGCTCGCCGGAGACCCGATGTACCAGGGGTTCGAGACCACGGGGGAGCGTGTCGCACTCGCCGACGCCAAGCTCCTCGCCCCCGTCATCCCGCGGTCGAAGGTCATCGGGGTGGGGCTCAACTACCTCGAGCACGCCTCGGAGATGGACGAGCGCGCCGGCGACGACCCGGTGGTGTTCCTCAAGCCGAACACCTCGGTGATCGGACCCGACGAACCCATCCGTCTGCCGGCGGACATCGGCCGCGTCGACCACGAGGGCGAACTCGCCATCGTGATCGGATCGCTCGCCAAGAACGTCCGGCGCGAGGACTTCGCGAGCGTCGTGCTCGGGTACACGATCGCCAACGACGTGACCGCCCGCGACCTGCAGGCCCGCGACGGCCAGTGGACCCGTTCGAAGGGGTTCGACACCTTCTGCCCGCTCGGTCCGGTGATCGAGACCGAGATCGACCCGTCGGACATCCGCATCGAGACCCGCGTGGACGGCGACCTGCGCCAGGCGGGCTCGACGAACGAGATGGTCCACGACATCCCCTCGTTGGTCGAGTTCGTGTCGTCGATCTGGACCCTGCTGCCCGGTGACGTCATCCTGACCGGTACCCCCGCCGGGGTCGGCCAGATCCGCGACGGCGAGGTCGTCGAGGTGACGATCTCGGGCATCGGCACGCTCAAGAACCCGGTGATCGCGCGCCACTGACCTGGCTCGTCACCACGACGGCCCGTTCCCCCTCGGGGGAGCGGGCCGTTCCGCGTGCGGGGCCGTTCCGGGCGACACGCCCGGGATGCGGCCTGGCTTGGCGCAGCCGTTCGTCCCTGCGTAAAGTAATCACTCGTTGCCACGGCGGCGTAGAACGGAACGGCTGAGACGGTCACTGGGTTTACCCGGGGATCTTGTCCGCCACGGTTCTTCCCCGGGCAGCGGATTCACCAGCCTCTCTGGCGGAGCATCTTCGGGTGTCGAGCGGGGGAGTGCGTCTGGTCCTTGAGAACTCAACAGCGTGCACATTGTCAATGCCAATTTATTGATTGACCTCGTGCCTGGGCAGCTTTGGTTGTTCAGGTCATGATGCAATTCCTTTTGGATTGAAGATTGTCAGTAGACAGTCAACAGTCAGAATCAACTCGGTCTGATGCCCTTTGGGGTGTTGGGTCTGTATTTTTTTA